>JBBDYQ010000016.1 GCA_040901445.1 Thermoleophilaceae bacterium
TTCCAGTCATCTCAACAGCACCACTGTTGCGATGACCAATGGAGACCGCCCGTCGCACAGACCCCCAGGACAGGACTGTCGAGCAGATCGCGGGTGGCCGGCCGCGCCATCGCGCGCTCGCGCCGGTTAGCCTCGGCGCCGGAATGACGTCCGTCGCCGAGCTCGAGCTCCCGCACTTCGACTACCTGGACCCGTCGCTGCGCGGCGAGCGCTACCACGCCGCGATGGCGCAGCTCGAGGGCTGGCTGGCCGCCGGGACGCTGGGCTACGTGGTGCTCGACCGCGAGGCCGGCGAGTTCTTCCTGCGCTCCAAGGCCTGCGACTTCCCCGGCATGACGATCGCGGAGCTGGTGGGGATCGAGGACGGGCCGCTGTACGAGGAGATGCGCCGCAACATCATCAACCTCAACGGCGACGGCCATCGCCGGCTGCGCAACCTGCTCAACCCCGTGCTCGCTCCCAGGGCGGCGGAGCGCCACCGTCCCGCCATGCGCCGCATCCTGGAGACGCTCCCCACCAGCGGCAGCGTGGAGTTCGTGAGCGCCTTCGCCAAGCCGTACCCGTCGCTGGTGATCGCCGAGCTGGTGGGGGCCGACCCCGCGGACGCGCCCAAGCTGCATGACTGGTCCAACTGGATCCAGCGCCAGTTCGACGCGCCGAGCCTGATGGAGCACCGCGCGCCGATCGAGCAGGCGGTGGAGGAGTTCCACGCATGGTTCCAAGACCTGCTCGGGAGTAAGCGGCGCGAGCCGGGGGAGGACCTCACGTCGCAGCTCCTCCAGGTGGACGGGCTCGAGGAGGTGGAGCTCGTGAACCTGGTGCTGGACGTGATCCTCGGCGGCATCGACACCGCGCAGAGTCAGCTCTCCCACACCATGCGACTGCTGGCCGAGCACCCCGGCCAATGGGCGCTGCTGCGTGAGCGGCCCGAGCTCGCGGTGGCCGCCGTGGAGGAGTCGCTGCGCTACGAGCCGGTGACTCCGTTCACGGCGCGGATCACCACCGACACCGTCGAGTACCGCGACGTCACCTTCCCGCCGGGCACGGTGCTGATGATCTCCGCCTTCCACGCCAACCGCGAGAGTGGGGGCGAGTTCGACATCGCCGCGGAGCGCGAGCGGGCGCGCATCCTCACCTTCGGGGCCGGCATCCACTACTGCGTGGGCGCCAACCTCGCGCGCGCGGAGCTGCAGGAGGCGCTCACCTTCCTGGCGGAGAGGGTCGAGCGCGTGGAGGCAGACGGCACGCCGGACTACGGCACCATCACGGGCATCTACGGGATCGACTCGCTGCCACTGCGGCTATCGTGACGCGCGACATGGCCAGGACCCTCATAGTCGCCGAGAAGCCCTCCGTGGGGCGCGATCTCGCGTCCGCGCTGCCCGGCTCCTTCAAGCAGTCCAAGGACAAGACCCACCTCGAGGGCGACGACTACGTGATCACGTGGGCCGTGGGCCACCTGGTGGGCCTGGCCCCGCCCGAGGACTACGACCCGAAGCTGAAGAAGTGGCGCTTCGCGGACCTGCCCATCATCCCGGACGCCTTCCAGCTCAAGCCCAACGACGACAAGTCCAAGAAGCAGCTCAGCGCCATCCACAGGCTGATCAAGGCCGGCGACATCGAGGGAGTCGTCAACGCCTGCGACGCCGGGCGCGAGGGCGAGCTCATCTTCGCCTACGTGCTCCAGACGTCGAAGACCAAGAAGCCGGTCAAGCGGCTGTGGCTCTCGTCGATGACGAAGAAGGCGATCGAGGACGCGTTCGGCCGCCTGCGCGACGGTGAGGAGATGAAGCCGCTGGAGTCCGCCGCCCGCTCGCGCTCGGAGGCCGATTGGGTGGTGGGCATGAACGCCACCCGCGCCGCCTCCATCCGGCTGCGCGCCGCCTTCGACGGCGCTGTCTCGCTCGGCCGCGTGCAGACGCCCACCCTCGCGCTGGTGGCCCGCCGCGAGGAGGAGATCCGCGCGTTTGTGCCCGAGCCCTACTGGCTGGTGGAGGCCCGCTTCGAGGCCACCGGCGAGCGCTTCTACGCGGGCCGCTACATGGGCGGCAAGCGCATCCCCGAGGACGACGCGGCCAAGGTCGTCGAGGCCTGCCGCGAGCAGCGCGGTGAGATCACCAAGCTGGAGAAGAAGGAGGAGCGCGAGCGCGCGCAGCTGCTGTACGACCTCACCACGCTCCAGCGCCACGCCAACACGCTCTTCGGCTTCTCCGCCCGCCGCACGCTGTCGGCCGCTCAGCGCCTCTACGAGGAGCACAAGGCCATCACCTACCCGCGCACCAGCTCGCGCTTCCTCACCAGCGACATGACCGACGACATCCGGCCCACCGCCGAGCTGGTGGGCCACAACGCCGCCTACGCCAAGGGCGCCGAGTATGTGCTCTCGCTCGACGAGCTGCCGCTGGGCCGCGTGATCAACGACGAGAAGGTCGAGGACCACCACGCCCTCATCCCCACCAAGTCCGACCACAACGTGGGGAAGATGGGGGCGGACGAGCAGAAGGTCTACGACCTCGTGGCCAAGCGCTTCCTCGCCATCTTCCACCCCGACGCCGTGTACGAGCGCACCCGCGTGGAGACCACGGTCTCCCGGCACGTCTTCCGCACGAGCGGCCGGGTGATGCTGGTGGCCGGCTGGAAGGCCGTCTACGGCGAGGAGGCGCAGGGCTCCGGCGACAAGCCCGAGGACGACACCGGCGGTGACCAGCTGCTGCCCAAGCTCGAGCAGGGCGAGGAGGTGGACACGCGCGAGATCGAGTCCATCCGCAAGGAGACCCAGCCGCCGCGGCGCTTCACCGAGGCCTCGCTGCTGGGCGCGATGGAGACGGCCGGCAAGGAGATCGACGACGCCGAGCTGCGCGAGGCCATGAAGGAGCGCGGCATCGGCACGCCGGCCACGCGCGCGGCCATCATCGAGCGGCTCATCGCGGTGGGCTACATCGAGCGGGAGGGCCGCGCCCTGCACGCCACCGAGAAGGGCATCCAGGTCATCCGCCTGCTGGGCGAGCACCCGCTCACGTCGCCCTCGCTCACCGGCGACTGGGAGCGCCGCCTGGGACTGATCGAGCACGGCCAGGACAGCCGCGAGGCGTTCATGGCAGACATCGAGAAGTTCACAACCGAGACCGTGGCCGAGCTCGACAAGCTCAAGGACGTGAAGATCGAGCGGGCCAACCTCGGCTCCTGCCCGGTGTGCGGGCGAGACGTGATCGAGAACCGCAAGGGCTTCTCCTGCTGGTCCAAGGACGACCCCGGCTGCGGCTTCGTGGTCTGGAAGAAGAAGGCCGGCAAGACCCTGCCCGCGTCGGTGGTCAAGGAGCTGATGGCGTCACTCAAGGCGTCGATCGACGCCAGCGATGAGCCGCCCTCCGGGCGCACCGTCAAGCCCGTCACCGGGTTCAAGGGCCGCTCGGGCCGCTCGTTTCGCGCCAAGCTGAAGATCGCCCAGCACGGCGAGGAGGCCAAGTGGCGCGTGGACTTCGACGAGGAGTGGGCCACGGGCGAGCCGCCGCCGCCGAAGGACGACGCCCCCGGCGAGGGCAAGGACGAGGCCGAGCCGGCGCCTACTCAGCCGGCTGCCGCGCGGGCTGAGTGAGTTCGCCGCCCGCGCTCAGTCGCGCGGGTCGGGCAGCAGCAGCTCGACGTTGCGGTCCTGCGGGTCGCCCACGCCGGAGCCGCTGGTGCCGGCGCCCGTCTGAGGGTCGTTGAAGGAGAACTCGCGCCCGAGGGCGGCGAGCTGCGCCGGCGTGAGGTCCTGGCCGGCGGTGCCGGGCGGCGGGGTGCCCACCGGGCTGGCCTGGTCGATCACCGTGCCGAGGATGGAGAGCGTGCCGTCGCCGTTGTCCACCACGTCGAGCAGGCGCGACTGCAGCGGCCAGTCGATCTCGGCCGCCGTCTCGATGTCCCAGAACCCGCCGCCGCCGGGGCGGGAGAACGGCGTGATGTTGTGCTCGTGGGTGTGGCCGGCCACGTAGGCGATTGCGTTGGGATGGGCGAGCAGCAGCGCCTTGAGGTCCTGGCCCAGGTGCAACGGAGTGGAGGAGCGCGGGTCGAGGTCGCAGCCAGGGTTGATGTCGTGGCCGTGGCGGTCGGGCAGCAGGCACGGGGGTGCGGCCTCGTCGGACTGGTTGACGGTGAGCGAGCGGATGGGGTGGTGGCCGAACACGACCGCCAGCTCGCCGGCGGCCTGGGCCTCCTGCAGCTCGCCGCGCAGCCAGCGGAACTGCGGCTCGTCGATGTTGCCCTCGGGCGCGAGGACGCCGCCCTCGGCCACGGTGTCGAGCGAGATGAAGCGGAAGCCCGGCTTGGGGCTCCACGCGTAGTAGCTGGCGTGGCCGCGGGAGGCGGCCGACTCGGCCGGGTCGATGAAGCCGAAGCCGTGGGCGTCGGCCTGCGCGCCGGTGTCGTGCAGCGCCCGGTACTGCGGCTTGTTGACGAAGCGGCGCCCCTCGTCGGGCGGGACCGTGACGAGCTGCGACGGGGTGGTCTGGAGCAGAGTGGCCGTGAGGTCGCCCCCGGGCGGCAGCGGGCCCATCGGCTTGACGCAGCCGGTGCCCACCGCCTCGTAGGGCGCGATCGCGGCGTTGTTGCCCTGCGCCAGCCCGTCGTGGTTGCCGAACGCCACGTAGCTGGGTACGGCGAGCCCCTCGGCCTCGAAGGGCTGCTGGGCGCGGTCCATCAGGCCCGGGTAACGGGGCCAGGCGGCGTGCCGGCCGGCGGGGTGGTCCGGGTCGTAGAAGTAGTCGGTCTCGAGGTAGTCGTCGAAGTCCTGCACGCCCGTGTAGCGCTCGGCCTCGCCCGGCGGCGTGCCGCACGGGATGTCGGGCTCCACTCCGGAGTTGGGGTCGAGCGTGCCGCCCTCCAGCAGCTTCACGACCCACCCCGTCTCGTTGTGCTGCATGTTGTCGGCGGAGTCGCCGGTGGTGATCGCGAACTCGAGCGGCTCGCCGGTGACAGGGCTCGACGTGAACCGGTTGATGCCGCGGACGGCGTAGTCGTTCATGTGCGGGCCGAAGGCCTCGTGCGGGCGCCAGGCCGACGTGAACGGCGTGCCGTCGAGGTCGAGCAGCTCGACGCGGGCGGGGGACTCCTCGTCGATGATGTGCATGTCGCTCATCTGCGCGAAGTAGAGCAGCGGGTCGCGGCGATCCTCGCGGCCGGCCTGGGCGGGGGCGAGCTCCTCGCGCACGACGCGCTCCCAGCCGGGCCCGAGGCTCAGGGTGGAGTAGGCGGCGCCCTCGTCCCCGACGATCGTCTGATCGACCGTGGTCTGTGCCCCTGCCTGGCCGGCGCAGGCAAGTGCCAGCGCGACCGCGATGGTCCCCCCTCGCGTGCAAACGATGCGCACGACGCTATCAGCCGCGCAGCGCCCCGGGGGCCACCTTTCGTAGGGCGTTGCGCAGCTCGGGCGGCCCGCCGCGGTCGGGCACGCGCACGACCGTTCCCGGCCAGTAGGGGCTGTCCGGGCCCCGCGTCACCAGCGACGGCTCATACACCCAGCTCCCCGTGTTCACCAGGCGCGGGTCCCAGCCCTCGTCGCGCGGCAACGGGCCCGCGCGATGGGTGTGGCCGAAGAGAACGTGCCGTGCGTCGACGCCGAGGCGGCGCACGACCTCGCTCATCGCGTCGAGGCCGGCGCGGCGCAGCGAGGTGCCCGAGAGGTCGGCCGTGAACGGACCGAGGCCGAGCCGGTTGAGCGCCGCCACCGCCGCCGGGATGCCGGCCAGCGCGAGCGCCCGCGACCCCAGCGTGGGGCGGCGGGCGTTGAGCCGCGTCCACACCCGTGCGGAGAAGCTGCTGCCCACCGAGCGCTCGCCGGGCACCGCGGCGTGGGCGAGCTGGTACGTGAACGCGTACAGCGGCGCGACGATGGCCTCGTAGTCGTCGGGCGAGGCGAACGCGCTGTCGCGCCCCAGCACCCGCCGGATGGCGTGGATGCCGAGTACCTCGGCGCGCGGCACGGCGATGTGGCAGTCGAGGTAGTGCCCGTGGATGGCGTAGGTGTCGGGCCTGATCCACGTGCCGGGGTAGGCCACCGTGACCTCGGCGTTGGGCATCCGCCTGGCGATGGCGGCGAGCGGGCCCGAGCCGCCGGCCTTGGCGGTCTCCTCCAGCCCGAGCGGCTTGGGGTTGGCGCGCATCCGCCGCGCCTCGATGAGCGGTGCGGCGAGCTGGTGGTCGTGGTTGCCGGGCACCACCGTCACGCTCGCCCCCTTCGGCAGAGCCTCGCCCAGCGCCTCGAAGAACGGATACGCCGCCCCGAGCACGGTGGCCAGCGGCTGCTCCCGCAGCTCGAGAAGGTCGCCCAGCAGCACGACGCGGTCGCAGCCCTCGAGCTCGGCGAGCAGGAGCTCGCGCGGTTCCTCGCGCCGGAGAACGTCGCCTCCGAGCACCGCGCCGAGGTGGAGGTCGGAGACGACGAGCGTGGCCATCCGCGGGCAGGCTACCCTCCGTCGTCGGTGTCCCTCTTCTGCCGCCACAACCGCTTCACCGCGGATTGCCCCATCTGCGCCAAGGGGACCGTGCTGGACCCGGACATCTCCTCGCGGCGGCGGCGTCCGGCGGCATCGCGCACCGCCACGTCCGGGCGCCGCGGCAAGCGGCCCGCGCCGCCCCCGGGGGCCGCTCGCGTCACCCGCGGCCCGTACTCCTCCGCCGGCCCCTACATGCGCGAGGACGAGCACGACTCCTACGAGGTGCGGCTGGAGAAGGTGCCCGGCGGCGTGCGGCTGGGAAGCTGGGCCGGGGGCGGCCTGGAGCGCCGCGCGCCGGTGCTGGGGATGGACGACGTGGCGGCCCTGGTGCTCGACGCGGACGAGCGCGAGCTGCTGCCCGAGCGCGACAGGGCGGGGCTGGTGCGCGCCCTCGAGGCAGAGCCGGTGCCAGGACCGGAGGATCCGCCCTTCGGAAGCAGCGCCGGGCGCTCCGGCGAGCTGCGCGAGGAGCTGCGGGTGGAGCGCCACGGGGACGACCTCGTGCGGATCGCCCGCTGGATCTACCGCCCCGGGCCCTCGGAGTGGGAGCTGCAGGAGGCGCCGCCCATGCTGCCCGCCGCGCGCTTCGCGGAGGCGCTCGAGAGCGCCGTCAGGCGCGGCGTCTTCGAAGCGACCTGACCTGAGTGCCCCTCGCGCTCGTCACCGGCCCTGCGAACAGCGGCAAGACCGGCGAGCTCCTCGACCGCTTCACGGGCGCGCTCGCGCGCGAGCCGGTGCTGGTGCTGCCCACCTCCGCGGACGTCCGCCGCTTCGAGGAGGAGCTGCTGGCGCGCCGCCCGGTTGCGGTGGGCGGGCGCATCCTGACGTTCGGGCGGCTGTTCGAGTCCGTGGCGCAGGCGGTCGGCGCGGTCACCCCGCCGGCGCTCAGCGCCCACCAGCGCGACGCCGTGCTCGCCGTCGTCGCGCGCGAGGCGCCGCTGGAGGCGCTGGCCGGCCCGGCGCGGCGGCGCGGGTTCGCGGCGGCGCTCGGCGGCTTCGTGGACGAGGCGCAGGCCGCCCGCCTCACCCCGGCGGAGCTGGCGGTGCGCCTGCGCGGCGTGGCGGCCCGCGGCGCGGGCGACGGCGGCTACCTGCGTGAGCTGGCCGTGCTGTGCGAGCGCTACGCGGCGCGCGTGGCCAAGCTCGGCCGCGCGGACGCCCACGACCTGGCCGGCGCGGCCATCGACGGCCTCACCGCCGACCCGGCCGCCTGGGGCGGGCGCCCGGTCTTCCTCTACGGCTTCGACGACCTGACCTACGAGCAGCTCGCGCTGGTGGAGGGGCTGTCCCGCGCCGCCGAGGTGGTGGTCGCGCTCGTGCACGAGCCCGGCCGCGCCTGCCTCGTGGCGCGCGAGCGCCTGCTCGCCCGGCTGCAGAGCCTGGGCGCCGAGCACGCGGAGACCCTGCCGCCGCACGAGGGCCCGGGCCTGCTCTCCCACCTCGAGCGCGGCTTCCTGGCGCTCGACGCGCCGCGGCGCGAGCCGGGCGAGGGGCTGGTGCTGCTCGAGGCCTCGGGCGAGCGCAACGAGGTGGAGCAGGTGGGCGCGGAGATCGCCTCCCTGCTGCGGGCCGGCGCCGCGCCCGAGGACATGGCGGTGATCGTGCGCGCCCCCGAGGCGCACGCCGCGCTGATCGAGCAGGTCTTTGCCTCCTACGGGATCCCGGCGGCCATCGACGCCCAGATGCCGTTCGGGCGCACCGTGCTCGGCCGCGGCCTGGTGGCGCTGCTGCGCGCCGCGCTCGTCACCCGCTCGGCCGCCGACCTCGTGGCCTACCTGCGCACGCCCGGCCGCGCGGCCACGCCCAACGCCGTGGACCGGCTGGAGCGCGACGTGCGCGTGGAGCGGCGCGAGACCGTTGACGAGGCGGAGGAGGCCTGGCTGGCCGAGGAGCGGCGCGAGCTGTGGGAGCTGCGCGCACTGCGCGAGGCCGCCGCGCAGGGTCCCGCCGCGCTCGTGGAGCGTGTGGCCGAGCTGGCGCGGGACATGTTCGAGTGGGCGCGCCGCCGCCAGGCGCCGGTGCTCGACCGCGCCGCGCGCCGCGACCAGCTGGCCTCCGAGCAGGCCGGCCGCGCGCTGGCAGAGCTCGCCGAGCTGTGCGCCGCCGATCCCGGCCTGGCGCCCGACGCCGCGGGCCTGGCCGAGCTGCTCGACACCTTGGCGGTGTGGCGCTCGGGCGGCGACCCCACGGGCTGTGTGGAGGTCATGAGCCCCTACCGCGCCCGCGCCCGCCGCTATCCGCACGTGTTCGTGCTGTCGCTGCAGGAGGGCGAGTTTCCGCGCCGCGGCAGCGACGACCCCTTCCTCACCGAGTCCGAGCGCGTGGCCTGCGGCCTGCCCCAGCGCGCCGACCAGCGCGACGAGGAGCGCTACCTCTTCTACAGCGCCATCTCCCGCGCGCTGCGGCGGCTGCACCTGTCCTGGCGCGGGGCCGACGACGACGGCCGCGAGCTGGCCCGCTCGTTCTTCGTGGACGACGTGCTCGATCTCCTCACCGAGGACGCCGAGGGCGAGCTCGTCCGCCGCAAGTCGCTGTCGGACACCGTCTTCGAGCCCGCCCGTGCGCCAACGGAGCTGGAGCTGGCGCGCTCGCTGGCCGCCTGGGAGCGCACGGAGGCGCCGGCCGCGCTGGGCGCCGGGCCCGCACTCTCGGAGCGGCTGGCCGCGCGCCTTGCCCGCGCGCGCGAGCGCGCGGACTTCCTCCCCGGCGACCTCGTGGTGGACGTCGTGCGGGAGGACTTCGCCCAGCGCGGCGTGTTCGGGGCCTCGAGCCTCGAGAGCTACGCCGAGTGCCCGTTCCGCTACTTCGTGGGCCACGAGCTGCGGCCGCGCCCGCTGCGGCCCGACGACGACGCCCTGGCGCGCGGCGGCCTGCTCCACCGGGCGCTCGAGCTCGTGTACGAGGAGTGTCGCGGCGTGACGGCGGAGACCGTCGAGGCCGTCGTGGCCCGCGCCCGCGAGATCCTGGCCGAGCAGGCCGAGGGGGGCGCGATGGCGCCGGTCACGCCGGCGGCGCGGGCCACGTACCGGCGCATGGAGTCCGACCTCATCCGATTCATCCGCCACGACGCCCGCCAACCGGTGGGTCTGCCGGTCCACACGCTCGAGGCCGCGTTCGGCGGCCGCGAGGGAGATGAGCATCCGGCACTCGAGCTCGGTGAAGGAGTGCGGCTGCACGGCAACATCGACCGCGTCGACGGCACGGACGGCGGGAACGCCTTCATCCACGACTACAAGTCCGGCTCCAGCGTCGTCCGCGGCCTCGACTTCGAGGCCCAGGCCAAGCTCCAGCTGCCGCTCTACATGCTCGCGGTGAAGGAGCTTTGGGGGATGAGGCCCGTCGGGGCCGTCTACCACCCGCTCGGCAAGCAGTACGACGCCATCCCGCGCGGTCTCCTGCGCCGCCCGGAGGGCGAGCTGCCGGAGGAGCTGGAGCAGTTCAAGGACACGGACTTCGCCGACGACGCCGACTTCGACGAGCAGCTGGAGCGCGCGCGGCGGGGCGGGATCGAGCTGGCGCACCAAATCCAGTCCGGGCACCTCGGCCGCGAGCCGCTCGACGGAGCGTGCCCGCGCTGGTGCGACCTCCACGCCATCTGCCGTCGCGACCGCGGCGCCAAGAACCCGCCGGAGAACGGGGAGCGGCCGCCCGTTGACTGAGCAGGGCCATCACCCGCCCGTCCCCGAGCAGCAGGAGGCGATCGACGACCGCTCGCGCGACCTGTTCCTGCTCGCCGGCGCGGGCACCGGCAAGACCACCGTGCTCGTGCAGCGCTTCTGCGACGCGGTCTGCTCAACCGAGGGCCCCGACGCCGACGTGGGCATCGAGAACGTCCTCGCCTTCACGTTCACCGACAAGGCGGCGGCCGAGATGAAGGGCCGCATCCGCGCGGAGCTGCGCCGCCGCGGCGAGCTGGAGCTGGCCCGCGAGGCCGAGTCCGCCTGGATCTCCACGATCCACGCCTTCTGCCGCCGAATCCTCGCCTCGCATCCGCTCGCCGCAGGGCTCGACCCTCGCTTCGCGGTGCTCGACGAGACCGCCGCCGGGCGCCTGGCGGCCGAGGCCTTCGACGCGGCCTTCGACGAGTTCGCGTCCGAGGGCGAGCTCGACCGGGTGGAGCTGGCGGCGGCCTACCGCATGGACGACCTGCGCGACATGGTGATCACGGCGCACGACGAGCTCCGGAGTCGCGGCGACGCCGAGCCGGAGCTGCCGGCGCTCGACCCGCCGGACATCGACTCGGCCAAGCGGGAGCTGGCCGGCGCGGCCGAGGCGGCTCTGGCCGCCACCGAGGGCGAGACGCGCGGCAAGGCCGCCGTCAACCGCGAGCGCATGACGCAGGCGCTCGCCATCGCGCGGCAGGCGGACGAGGCGCCCGCCGAGGACCAGCTGGCGCAGTGCTTCTTCAGCTCGAGTGCCCAGGGATTCAGGGTGGAGGAGGTCAAGCGCTTCCAGCGCGCGCTGCGCGAGCTCGAGGCGCGCGTGGTGGCGGCCGCGAACGCCCACCGCTACGAGCACCTGCGCGAGCTGGTCCGCGTCTACGGGCGCGAGTACGGCGAGCGCAAGGCGGCGCGCTCGGCGCTGGACTTCGAGGACCTGCAGCTTCACACCCGCCACCTGCTGGGAAGCCGCCCCGACCTTCGTGACCGGCTGCGCGACGGCTTCCGCCACCTGATGGTGGACGAGTTCCAGGACACCAACCGGCTGCAGCTCGCGATCGTGGAGCTGCTCCACGGACCGGGCAACCGACTGTTCACCGTGGGCGACGAGCTCCAGTCGATCTACTCGTTCCGCCACGCCGACGTGGAGGTCTTCCGCGAGCTCGAGCGGCGCAGCGCCGCAGCGCCCGCTGACGAGGCGGGGGTGCGGCGGCTGTCGGGCAACTTCCGCTCCCGCCCCGAGCTGATCGCGACGGTGAACGCCGTCGGGCGGGAGCTCCTCGACAACTACGAGGAGCTGGCCGTGGGCGCCCCGCCCGGGTCGCTGAGCGGGGACGGCCCCGCGGTGGAGGTGCTGCTCACGGAGCGAGACGGCTGGGAGGAGGAGGGCGAGCTGGCCGGCGTCTCTCCCGACGAGCAGGCCCAGTCCTGGCGCGTGGCCGAGGCGCGCTTCCTGGCGGCCCGCCTGCGCGAGCACGCCGACGAGGGCTTTCCGCGCGGGCACATGGTCGTGCTGCTGCGGGCCTTCACCTATGTCGAGGCCTACGAGCGGGCCCTGGACGAGCAGGGGCTGTCCCCCTACGTGGTGGGCGGGCGCGGCTACTGGAGCCGGCAGCAGGTGAACGACCTCCGCCAGCTCCTGGGGGCCATCGCCAACCCGCTCGACGAGCTCGCCCTGTTCGGCTCGCTCGCCTCGCCGGCGTGCGGGGTGCGCCCGGACACCCTGTGGCTCCTCAAGCGCGCCGCCGGAGGCCGTCGCGCGTGGACGGCATTGCGCGCGCTGTACGGGCCGGGGGACCAGGAGCTGGAGATCGGCGCGCCCGAGCTGGCGGAGCACATCCCCGCCGACGACGCCGAGCGGCTGCGCGTCTTCTGCGCCACCCTGCTCGAGCTGCGCGACGCCGGCCCCGCCCTCGGGCTGGAGGGCCTCATCGAGCGGGCGATCGCCGACACGGGCTACGACCTCGCTCTGCTCATGCGCTCGGAGGGGCGGCGCCGGATGGCCAACGTGCGCAAGCTCATGCGCCTGGCGCGCGACTACGAGGCGGCGGAGGGCCCCGACCTGCGCGGCTTCCTCGACTTCGTGGATTCCGAGCGCGAGATCCGCGCCCGCGAGGGCGAGGCGGCGCTGCAGGCCGAGGACCACGACGGCGTCCGCATCATGACCGTCCACGGGGCCAAGGGACTCGAGTTTCCGCTCGTGGCGGTGGCCGACCTCGGCCGCGGGCTGGGCGGCGGCTTCCCGCCCGCGCTGCGCCTGCACCCCGGCGGCGCCGAGACGGAGGAGGAGCCCGGCGCCGTGCGCGTGGGGCTGCGGCTGGCGCGGCTCGGGCGCAAGCAGAAGCCGATCTTCGAGTACACCGAGCTGCAGGAGCTCTCCGACGAGCTCACGGGCCACGAGGAGCGCCGCACCCTCCACGTGGCGCTCACGCGTGCGCAGCAGCGGCTCATCCTCAGCGGGGGGGTCAAGCGGGAGAAGCTCGCCAGGGGCGAGCCGCCCCGGCCCACGGCGCCCCTGTTCGAGTCCGTGCTCCCCGCGCTGGGATGGTCCGCCGGCGAGGACAGGGTGAATGTGCCCGCCGCACGACCGCGCCCGGGGCTGGACACCGAGTTCGGGCCGGCGGAGGTCGCCGTGCGCGTGAACGCCCCCGGCGGCGAGGGCCAGCGCGCGCTGCACGTGCCGCGCGGCGCCGAGCCCGTGGACGAGTCCCCGCTGGCGCAGCCGCTGCCCGACGCCGAGCTGGCCCCGCTCGCCGCGGCGGCCGAGGGCCCGCCCGTGCGCTCGGTCTCGTACTCCGCCCTCGCGCTGTACGAGCGCTGCGGCTACCGCTTCTACGCCCAGCGCGTGCTGGGCATGGAGCCCGAGCCCCCGGCCGGCGTGGAGCCGCCCGGCGGCCACGGGGACCGCTACGCCCACGGCCGCGTCGTGCACGAGCTGCTGGAGCGCGGCGCCCGCACGGGCTGGGCCGCGCCCGCGCCCGGGCTCGCGGCCGACCTGCTGCGACGCGAGGGCTCGGCCGGCGGGGCCCGGGAGGTCGAGCGCGTGCTCGGGCTCGTCGAGGGGTTCCGCGGCTCGGAGCTGTGCGCCTCGCTGGCCGGCGCGGGGCTCTCACCGGAGGCGCCCTTCGCCTTCCGGCTGGGGGGCCTGCTGGTGCGCGGCGAGATCGACCTGCTCGCGCAGGCGGGCAACGAGGTGGTGGTCGTGGACTACAAGTCCGATCGCCTCGACGGCGCCGACCCGGCCGGCCTGATGCCGCGCTACGACGTCCAGCGCCGCATCTACGCGCTCGCCACCCTGCGCGCCCACCGCCTGCCCGTGCGCGTGGTCTACGTCTTCCTCGAGCGGCCGGACGCGCCGGTGGAGCAGCGCTTCGAGCCCGCCGAGGCTGACGAGCTCACGGCCGGGCTGGCCGCGCTGTGCGAGCGCATCGAGCGGCGCGAGTTCGCGGTCACCGACAATCCGGGGCGCGAGCTGTGCTTCGACTGCCCGGCGCGCCGGCGGCTCTGCGTCCACCCGCCGGAGCGTACGCTCGCGGCATGACCGAGCCGCTGCCCGGATTCCAGCCCGCGGGCATCGAGGGCTACCCCGGCCCGTTCGCGGTGGGGCGCTACGCGCGAGACCTGCAGGTCAAGCTGCGGACCTTCACCGACGTATGCCTGATCGGGGAGGCCGTGAACGTCCGCGCAACCGGGGCGCGGCGGACCAACGTGTACTTCGAGCTGCGCGACGGCGACGGCGCCGTGCCCTGCGCGATGTGGAGCAACGAGTTCGAGCGCGCGGGGGTGGAGCTGCGCGACGGGATGCAGGTGGTGGTGGCCGGGGGCTGCGACTACTACCCGGGCGGCGCCAAGGCATCGCCGAGCTTCGCCTTCCGGGTGAAGGAGCTGCGCCCGGCGGGGGAGGGGGACCTGCTGGCCCGGCTGGAGCGGCTGCGGCGCAAGCTCTCCGAGGAGGGGCTGTTCGAGCCGCAGAAGCGGCTGGCGCGGACCGTGCTGCCGCGCCGCATCGGCGTGGTCACGGCGGAGGGCGGCGCCGCCAAGCGCGACCTGCTCGCGGGGCTGCACCGCCGCGGCTGGGAGGGCACCATCATCTGGGGCCACGCGCCGGTGCAGGACCGGCGCGCGGCGCCCGCCATCGGCACGGCGCTGCGCGACCTCGCAGCGCTGGCCGCGGTCGACGTGATCGTGGTCACGCGCGGAGGCGGCTCGATCGCCGACCTGTGGGCCTTCTGCGACGAGACTCTCTGCCGCACGGTGGCGATGCTGCCCGTGCCGGTGATCGCGGCCGTTGGCCACGAGGTGGATCGCACCCTGATCGACGACGTGGCGGCGGTGTCGTGCTCGACGCCCACGCACGCGGCGGAGGAGGCGGTGGGCGTGGACTGCGCGGCCGCCCGCGCCACGCTGCGCCGCGACGCCGCGCGCCTCGACCGCTGCGGCCGGGTCGCCGTGGTCGGGGGAGCGCGCCGGCTGCAGGGCTTCACACGCGCGCCGCGCCACCAGCTCGAGCGCCATCGGCGCCATCTCCACCAGAAGGCGCGCGAGCTGCGCGCCGCCGGCCGTCGCGGCGTGGCCGACCGCGCCGAGCGGCTCGCGCCCGCCTCCCGCGCCGCCGCGCTGGAGCGCCTGGGCCGCTCGCTGGCCGATCGCCGCGCCGAGGCGCTGGCCTCGCACGCAGCCCGCCTGTCCGCGCTCGACCCCGAGCGCACGCTCGAGCGCGGCTACGCGCTGGCGCTCGGCGCCGACGGCGAGCCGCTCACCACCGTGGACGCGCTCCGCGGCGCCGGCCGCTTCGACCTGCGCGTGTCCGACGGCGAGGCGCCCGCCCGGCTGGAAGACTCCTCGCCGTGACCGACGAGGCACTCACCTACGAGTCCGCCGTCTCCCGCCTCGAGGCGATCATCAGCCGGCTCGACACCGGACAGGCCGGCCTGCGCGAGACGCTGGACCTGTGCGCCGAGGGCAAGACGCTGATCGAGTTCGCGGCGGGAGAGCTGGAGGCGGTGGGCAAGGGGCTCGAGGAGCTGCGCCTCGACGAGCTGATAGCCCGCCTCGAGGCCGCCGGGCCGCCCCCCGAGGGCGACCGCGGCTGAAAACGGCCGTTCCGTCGGGGGCGCCGCGTACCTTGGCGGCCATGTCCCTGTGCTTCATCGAGCCACGCGAGACCATCCGCGTCGTTGCCGAGTCCATCGGCCGCAACGCGCGGCGGCAGCTGCTCGGCGCCGTCGTGCATGCCTGGGTCGACGAGATCCCGGACGACGAGTTGGAGGTGCACTACGGCAAGGCGGTCGACGACCTCGACGACGACGACCTGTCCATGCTCGCCGCATGGCACGCGTCGCTCGAGGTGGGCATGCCGGTCCCCAGCCGCGAGTTCCTCAAGGGCGCGTTCCGTGCACTCGGTGAGCATCGCCGCGAGGCGCTCAAGATCGCGGCGGGCTTCCGCGGCGACGAGGCGTTCGACATGGGTGTCGCAGAAGAGCAGGCGCTGACGACCGTTCTTCCATGGCTGTCGGAAGAGCGCACGTTCGAGCTCGCGGCGGAGGCCGTCGAGCTGTATTGCTGGGACCGCCTCGGCTCCAACAACTGAGGCGCGCTGGATGGCTTCGCTCTGCTGCGTCCTCGGTCGCTTGCGTGCTTGCGCACGCGGCGCTCCCTGCGTCCTTGCATAGCTCGCCCCCAGCGCGCCACTTGCCAGCGCGCCTCAGGGCGCTGCCGGCGGCGAGGACACGCGATAGGCTCGCAAGCGTGACGGCCAGTCTGCCGGACCCGGTCACCGACGTCTTCGCCCGCTACATCACGACCGAGTACACGACGGTCGACCGCCGCGGTGCGCCCATCACCTGGCCGGTCACGCCGTACTACGCGAGCGGCGGCGAGCACATCGACGTCACCACGGGCCTCGGCTACCCGAAGAAGGCGAACGACGCACGGGCGAACCCCAAGGTCGGGCTGCTCTTCTCCGATCCCACCGGCAGCGGCCTGGAAGGAGCGCCGATGGTGCTCGTCCAGGGCTGTGCGGGCGTGGACGACGCCGACCTCGACTCCAACCGGGAGCGCTACTGGGAGGAGTCCGCGGCCAAGCTGCCGGCCACCAAGGACATGCACCCGCCGGCGCTCCTGCGCGGGCTGTTCGCCTGGTACTACACGCGCATCTACGTGCACGTTCGCCCCGAGCGGGTCTTCGTCTGGCCGGAGGGCGATGTCACGCGCGAGCCCGAGCTGTACGACTCGCACCTGGAGGAGGTGCGCTCGGGTCACGACGAGGAGCCGGACGTGGAGCTCCCCCCGCCGGCCGGCGGCGCCATCGCCTGGGACGGGCGCATCGAGGAGCTGGGCCGTACCTACACCGAGGCCGTGCTCTCGCTGGTCTCACCCGACGGCTTCCCCTTCTCGGTGCGCGTGCCGGTCACGCTCGACCGCGCCGCCCGGCGCGTGCGCATCGAGGCCGACCCGGCGGGCATGCCGCTCCAGCCCGGCCTGGCCTGCATCACCGCCCACGCCCACAGCCCCGAGTTCAAGTGGCAGCGCAACTTCCAGGTGCGCGGCGACCTCGTGGCCGACGACGGCGGCTGGGCGCTCGTGCCGCGCCGGCTGGTGGGCGGGTTCGAGGTGGCGGCGTCGCAGCTGCAGACCTACCGGGAGAACTTCCGCAAGGTCCTGCGCTTCCGGCGCACGGCCAAGCGCGAGCTGGCTCGGCGCGGTCGTTGACATATTGATGCATGATGGGCATGCTTTGATGCATGCGCACCACCATCAGGCTTGACGACGAGCTCCTGGCCGAGGCGAAGCAGGCCGCCGCGCGCAGCGGGCGGACGCTGACGGCGGTGATCGAGGACGCGCTGCGCGTATCGCTGTCGCGCATGGCCCACTCACCACGCGCCGAGCCTGTCGACCTGCCCGTGTCGCGGCTGCGCGGTGGTCTTCAGCCCGGCGTCGATCTCGACGACAGCGCGGCCTTGCTCGACCTCATGGAGGAAGACGATCCTCCTTACTGACGTCAACGTTCTCGTCTACGCCTTCCGTCCCGATCTGCCTCGCCACTCCGAGTACCGCGCATGGCTCACGGAGACGGCCGGCTCGGACTCGGCTTTCGGGCTGAGCGACGTCGTGCTCAGCGGGTTCCTCCGGATCGTCACCAATCCACGCGCGTTCGCGCGACCGGATCCGATCGAGGCGGCAATCGTGTTCGTCGAGGCGCTCCGGTCGAGGCCCAATGCCGTGCCGATCACCCCGGGCCGCCGGCACTGGGACATCTTCGCCGAGCTGTGCCGGGCCGTTGAGGCCAAGGGCAACCTCGTCCCGGACGCCTACCTCGCCGCGCTCGCCATCGAGTCAGGCAGCGATTGGATCACGGCCGACCGCGACTACAGCCGCTTTCCGGGGCTTCGCTGGCGCCATCCGCTGGACTGACTCAGGCCAGCTTCGCCAGGTGCCCGTGCAGCGTCTCGAGGTCCGCGCGGCGCTCCAGCGCCGTCAGCCAGCGGTCCGGGATCGCGGCGGCGCCGAAGCGGGCGCCGAGCAGAGCACCGGCCACCGCGCCGTTGGTGTCGGTGTCTCCGCCGGCGTTCACGGCCCAGACAAGGCCCTCCTCGAACGACTCGGCGCTGAAGTAGGCCGCCAGCCCCACCGCCAGCGAGGCGAGCACGAAGGCGCCGTCGTCGGCTGCGCGGCTCTCCGCCTGCTCGCGCAGCCCGGCGGTGGCGGGCACGACCACGTCCTCGATGCGCTCGTCCAGCCAGGAGGCGTCCCGCAGCTCGGCGAGCGGGGCGTCAGGCCCGCGGGTGAGCACCCAGGAGATCACCTGGTTGTGGAGGAGGGCGGCCTTGCCGGCCAGCGGGTCGTAGTGGGTGATGGCGGCGTCCTCGAGGGTGGCGTCGCGCAGCCCGCGGTCGTTGCCGGCAAACGCGATCGCGATCGGGGTCGTGCGCATGAGCGCGCCGTTGCCGCCACTCAGCCCGCCGGAGGCCTCGTGCTGCTCGCGCACCGCGTCGTGCGGCGCGGCCCCGCCCTCCACGCGCTCGAGCACGCCGGCGACGGTGAGGCCGATGCCCAGCGGCTCGCCGCGATACCAGGCCAGGTACTCGGCGAGCGCCGCGCGCGCGTCGAAGCCGCCGCTCGAGATGAGCGAGCGGGCGAGGCAGATGGCCATCTCGGTGTCGTCGGTGCCCTGGCCGGCGCGCAGCCCGAGGTGCCCGCCGCCGGTCATCTCGGAGAGCGTGCCGTGGCGCTCACGGATCTCGCCGGCCGGAAGTCCCTCGACGGGAGCCCCGAGCGCGTCGCCGGCTGCGAGGCCGAGGAGAGCGCCGAGCGAGCGGTCCTTGTCGATCCGCGCGGCCACGCCCCGCAACCTATCCTGCCCGCCGCGAGCGCGCCGCCGCGGCGGCCGTCGGGGTCTCTAGGAGGACTCCTCGAGGATGCCCATGGCCCGGTCGGCGTCGGCGCGGTCGCGGTATACGGTGAGCTCCACGATCGCGCCGCCGTTCAGCCGCCAGAGCTGGATCTCACGGTCCTGCACCTCACGTCCGGTGGCCCGCAGGCGCCCGCAGAGGTCCACGACACAGAGCACCCGGTCGCCGGCCGCGACGACCTCCACGGGCTCCGCCTCATACGTCTCGAACATATCCGTGATCGAGTCGATGAACTGCTTCGCGCCCTCGCGGCCGCGGTAGTCGATCGGGCCGATGAAGGCCACCGACGTGTCGATCACGGCGTCCTCGGAGAAGAAGCTGGGCACGTCACCCCGGTCGCCGCGGTTGAACGTGGCGTAGCCCGCTCGGATGATCTCCTCGTTCGTCACCCTGGCCCCGGGGTCCTTTCCCGCAGAATGCGAGGTTCACACCCTACCCGGGGCTTGACCAGCCCTGCGGCCGCGCGGGCATTCTATGCACGCAGCGCGTCCTCGATCGCGGGGATGGCCTGCGCATTGGACCGGTAGTGGACCGCGCGCATGCCCAGCTCGCGAGCGGCCTCCACGTTCACCTCGAGGTCGTCGAGGAAGACGCAGTCCTCGGCGGCCAGCCCGCCGCCGAGCCGCTCGAGCGTGAGCTCGTAGATCCCGGGTTCGGGCTTTCGCATGCCCACGAACGCGGAGTCGACCACGAGCTCGAAGATCTCGTCGATGTCGGGCAGCTTCGAGCGCCAGTGAGGCTCCCACTCGCGCACGTTGTTGGTGAGCATGGCCATTCGCAGGCCGCGCTCGCGGAGCTCGCGCAGGAAGCCGATCAGCTCCTCGTTGGGGTGGAGCGCGTCGAAGTAGGCGTCGCGGAAGCCCTCGAGCCGGGTGCCCTCGGGAAGCTGCTCCTCGAGCCGGTGGAGGAACTCGTCCTCGCTGATGAGGCCCTTCTCGAGCAGGAACAGCGGATGCTCGCCGCCGCGCGCCTCGGTGGCGGCCTGCATGGCGCGGCCGAGGTCCTCGAAGCGCACGCCGGAGTGCTCCTGGTAGGCGGCGAAGGCCTCGATCAGCGGGTTCGTGAGCACGCCCCCGAAGTCGGACACCACCGCGCGCGCGGGTGCGCTCATGCGGCGACGGGCGGCTGGTCGCGCACCACGAGGTCGTAGGCGCCGGCGCCGGTGCGGCCCTCCATGCGCCAGGAGAAGATCGACGCGTTCACGCGCAGCTGCTCGAGCTGGAGCGTGGTCCCGCCGGCCACCGTGCCGAACGCGCGGCGCGGGAAGTCCTCCCCCGGCAGCCACAGCTCGAGGCCCGCCGAGCGCTGCCGCCCCTCGCCGTCGTACACCGTGGACAGATGGGCGGTCTCCACCGCCAGCGGCGCGCCCTCCTCGAGGATCACGGCCTCCACGCGCTCGGCGTCGTGGCCCACCGCCCCGCGCGGGCGCCGCGCCACGGCCAGCAGCGCGTGGCCGCCGTCGAAGATGGCCGAGATGCCGCGCAGGGCGTCGAGCTCGTCCCACGACGGCGGCGCGTGCGTCTCGGTGACCGTTCCCAACCCGTCGACGTCGCGCCCGGCGGCCGTGCCGGTGACGCGGCAGAGCGTGCTGGCGGCCCCCGCGAGCTCGACGGCGTCGGAGATCGGCTCGAGCTCCACCGTGAAGCCGTCGGCAACCGTGGCGCGCCACCGTTCGCCTTCGCGCTCGAGCTCGGGCCCGTGCGGAAGGGCGGTGGACTGCGCGCCCTCGAAGAGCAGGCTCACGCCCGCCCGCGCCGATCCGTGTAGGCCGTTGGCGGGGTCGAAGAAGGCGACCGAGACCGCCGGCTCGCTCACCGCTCCAGCCGCGGTGTCGGCGCGTCGTACTCGCGCGCGGTGCCGTCGACGTCGCCGGGCGCCCTGCGCCGCGCGGAGAAGCCGGTGACCACCCGCTTCGACAGCCTCCGCATCAGGGCGCGCCGGAAGAGGGCCCGGGTGGGCGGGATCAGGAACAGGATGCCGGCGATGTCGGTGAGGAAGCCGGGAGTGATGAGGAAGGCGCCGCCGAAGATCACGAGCACGCCGTCGATCACCTCGCGGTGGGGCATGGTCCCCGCGGCGAGCGTCTCGCTGAACCGCCGCCAGACCGCCCGGCCCTGGGCCTTGAGCAGCACCGCGCCGAGCATGGAATCCGCCGCCAGCAGCAGAATCGTGAGCGGCGCGCCGATCGCGTCCCCCACCTGGAGGATCACGTACAGCTCTGCCAGGGGGACGAGGATGAAGAGGACGACGAGCGCGACCAGCGGCATGGCCGGAGGCTACTAACATCGTCGGCATGCCTTCCGTGGACGAAGTAGAAGAAGCCCTCACGAACGTCATCGACCCCGAGCTCGGGCTCGACTTCGTGGAGCTCGGCCTGGTGTACGAGATCGAGGTGGAGGACTCGGAGGTCTTCGTCACCTTCACGCTCACCTCGCCCGGCTGCCCGATCGGCCCCCAGGTGACCGATCAGATGAAGGAGTTCGTCGCCGAGCTCGAGGGCGTCAGCGCCGTGCACCCCAAGATGACGTTCTCGCCGCCGTGGACCCCGGACATGATGTCCGAGGACGCGAAGTTCGCTCTCGGCTACTGAGGCACGCGCGGTCGTGCACCCGGAGCATGTTGTAGATGTGCTGGAAATGCGACTTGACCGTCCCGATTGGAGTGTTCCTGAGCCATCCGGACCGGTCACGGCCTGTCAGGAGCGAGGGCGCGGAGGATCTCATCGAGCGGTTGCGACGAGCCGGTCGTGAACCGGCGCACGAGCTCGACTGCGATGCCGCCGGCGATCACCTCGCTCGGCACGGTCGACCGAGACCACGAGGCGCCCTCGAGGAGGCCTTCGATGAGCTGCAGCAACCGCCAGTAGCGCTGCATGGCGGCGGGCCCGGCCGCGAACGGCTCGGTCAGGCACACCCGCACCAGCCCTGGCTCCTCCTCCATGCTTTCAACGAGCGCACGAACCGACGCCTGCGCTCGCCGCGTGACATCGGCCTCGGAGGCCGCCGCGTCGCGGGCGCGGGCGCGCAGCAGCGCGAGCATCTCGTCGTAGAGAGCCAGGAAGCAGGCCGTCTTGTTGGCGAAGTGCTCATAAAAGGTCTTGCGCGAGACGCCGGCAGCGCTGACGACGTGGCGGACGCTGGTGCCGCCAAAGCCGCGAGCGGCGACCTCGCGCGCCATCGCATCGAGCATGCGCACACGCTGCGAGTCCTCGACCGCCTCCCGCGACAGGCCATGCTTCCCGGACGGGAGCCGGCGCGTCGATGCGGCTGCGGCTCCGGGCAAGGCCCCGGCCCCGGCGGTCACCTGACCTCCGCCCGGCGTAGGTAGTAGCGCAGGCGTGCGGGGCGCTCGGCCACCGAGCGGGCCGCCACCGCAACGAAGGTCACGCGCCCGTCGCGCATGCCGTAGACGAGGCTTGCGCCGCGGCCGGCGGGGCGGGTCACCAGATCGACCCCGGCCGTGGAGGCGCCGCTCACGCGGCTCGCGGTGGCCCCGGGGCCGATGCGGCGGGCGCGATGGCCACGCGCGTCGCTCACCACCAGGCCGACACGGCCGCGCGGCGTGAACACCGCCGTCACCTCGGAGTCCTCGTTGCCGCGGCCGTCCACGCACCAGGTCCAGACACGTCCTGCGCGGTCACGCGGCTGGCCGGCCCGCTCGAGCAACTCCCGCGCGGTGGCATGGAGCTTCACCCGGCCGAGGCCGAGGGTGCGGAAGTTCCCGCGCGGCCCGCGGCAGCCCCTCGGGCCGATCCCCTCCGTGCGCTCCCACATCTGCAGATACGCTTCGGCGCCGCGGGCCATGTCGTCGACGATCTCGTCGCCGGCGATCATCCGCAGGTCCTCGATCCAATCCGGGTAGAGGCCGTAGTGGGCCACGCCGTCCTTGTTGATGTCGAAGACTCGCTCGCCGCTCCGCTGGCGGTCCACGCTCACGCCGCCGTCAAACGAGGTGAACGGATAGCGGACAGGGTTCTCGCCGTTGTGGTTGCGGGGCCCGCCCTGGGCGCCGAAGCCGTTCATGTCCGCGCCGTAGCCGAAGCCGAAGTAGTGGCGTTCGCTGCGCATCGGCTTTGTCTCCCGCCAGGCCTTGACGAAGCTGGTGGAGCTGCCGGCATACGGCGTGACCACTCCGCCGAGGGCGTAGATGCGCGGGAAGGCGTCCGGCGTGCTCCAGCTATGGCTGGACACCAGGCCGGGATAGCCGGCGGCCTCAGCCAGTGCGAGCACGCCGTTGCGGGCGGCGAGGCTGAGGTGGTCGGGATCGATGATCATCCGCTTCTCGATCATCCGTCGCACCAGGTGCTCGCCGAGCGCGGTCAACCCACGCGCGTTGCAGTGTGGGCCCTCGGTGTAGAGGGGCAGCAAGCCGGCCGGCATGAACGCCTGCAGGCCGTTGCCGATCAGGCTGTCGCGCGCGACCCCGGGCAGCGTGAACTGGTTGCGGTCATGGACATGCTCGTGCGTCTGCCCGTTCAGGTGCACGTGGCCCGGGCACGATTCCATCTGCCAGAACTTGCCTGTCTCAACCCGGTTGGCGGCGTTGACGATCGCGCCAGTCGTGCCTTCGTCGCCGGCGACTCCCGCGAGGGCGTTGTCGAACTTGTTGACGAGCTCGAGGTCGCGGATGCCCAGGTCGTAGAAGTCGTCGAGCTGGCGGTCGATGTCCTCGGTCGTGCACTCCGGCACGTCGTTGTAGACGCCGCAGTCGAAGAGCTTCGATGCCTCGATGCCCAGCACCACGGCCAGCTTGCCGTCGTTGATCACGCGCCGGGCTTCGAACGGGTCGTCCACGATCCGGAACCAGCCCTTGCCCGGCCCGCCCTCTTGCGCGTCGATGTAGTCCTGCAACTCGCGGATGCGCTTGATCTGCAGCCGCACGGTCTCCATCTCGTTGCAGGAGTTCTTCTTGTACGGGTAGACCTCGCAGAGGACGGCGTTGTCCACCATCAGGTTGACGAAGACGCGCAGGCCGCCCATCCAGGCCCGCTCCAGCCACTTGTAATAGGACTGCTCGTGGGTGAGCGAGGCGTGGTGCGGCCAGTCCTTGAACGTGGGCCAGCCAACCGGATCGTGCACGCCGACCGGAGTCCCGGACGAGAGCACGTTCTCCAGTACCGCGGCGGCGCCGTTGGCGACGTAGTGATCGAGGCAGTCGACCAGCGCGTGCTCGATCCCGTAGCGGTGCCAGGGGCGGCCGCAGTGCGCCTGCCCGCCGAGGAACTCGAAGGCCATCATGTGCATGTGCGCGTCCACGAACCCGCGCACCTCGCCATAGGGCGTGGGGCCGCGGTGCGGCTCGCCGCTGGCGTTCACCTCCGCCTCGGGGAAATCGGCGCAGCCTTCGGTGGGCTCGAAGGCGAAGACGCCCGGCTCGGTCCCAAGGGTCAGACGGCCGTCGGGCCCGGTTGCGAGGGCGGCGTCCGCTGACGGCAGGTCGATGGTGAAGGCGCCGGCTGCGCCGTCGACGCGCCAGTCGGCGGACGGGCCGGCCTCCGTTGCGACGCCCACGCTGCCGCCGCCGGGAGCGGGGCCGGCCATGAAGTCCCGTCCAGATCCGTAGAGCAGGTACCTGCCCAGGTCCGTGGCCTGCATCCGGAACGGCTCGGCGGCGGCGACCACCTCTGCAGTAGCGCGATAGCCGCCGCCCTCTTTCACCACGTACCGGCCGAGCGACTGCGAACGCAGCGCGTAGCACCCACCCGCGAGCGCGTAGCGCGCGTCGTTCGCCTCTGGCGCGGTTTCGGCCGTCTCCTGTGCCCGGGCTACGGCGGGAATCGCAGCCGCGAGCCAGGCCGCGAGGACCAACACCACTGCCCACCGGAGCTGTCCGCGCACCATCCCTGCCTCCTGTCCGAGTACTCCGGCGTCCTGGCGCCGGGCGTGTTACTTGAGATATAGTAATCGCTTCAAGTCCGTCATTCCCCTACCTCGACGGACTGCGATCGCGTTTCGCAGCGCGGTCGCCGTTTGGCTGAACCAAGATGAGGCCGCCGGCCCCCCTGCCGGCGGCCTCATCGCCCGCTTGGAGCTCCTCGAGCGCGTTTAGCGGCTCCTGATCCGACGGTGCCGATCTCCTGGCGGACGCGCCGCCGCGGGAGACGGGTTCGGCACCCGGCCGCGGTCCTCAGTTCCGTCTTGGAATCGGTCGGCTGTCGGGTCCGGACGCGAATA
>JBBDYQ010000017.1:0-51745 GCA_040901445.1 Thermoleophilaceae bacterium
CAACGGATCAACACAATGAGTAGTGCGACACCTACTCGCCCGGCACCGGCAAGACCCATCTGGCGATCGCGCTGGCGATCAAGGCCTGCCAGGCCGGCCACCGCGTCGCGTTCGCGACCGCCCAGCAATGGGTCGACCGCCTCGAGGCCGCCCAACACCGCAACGCGCTCGACGACGAACTCAAACGCCTCGAGCGCTACGAGCTCCTGATCGTCGACGAGATCGGCTACCTGCCGCTCGAACGCCAAGCCGCCAACCTGCTGTTTGCGCTCGTCGCCCGCCGCTACGAACGCGGCTCAATCGTCGTCACCAGCAACCGCGGTTTCGAGGCCTGGGGCGAGATCCTCGGCGACGCCATGGTCGCCGCCGCCCTCATCGACCGCCTCGTGCACCACGCCCACATGGTCACCCTCAAGGGCAAGAGCTACCGCCTCCGCGAGCGAGGCACCGGCGCCGCGCCCGCGGCTCAGGCTCCGGGCCTCCGGCCCTCCGCCTGACCCGCGACACCAACCTCAGGTGGCGCACTTTTCGCTTCCTGAAACTGGCGCACTATTCGGTTCCTGTTGACACTACGTCGAGGAAGAGGCGGGAACAGAGATTCTGGGCGTCGGCGGGTCGGGGCCGCCTGCTCCGCTCGGGACTGACCCACAGAAGGGAACGGCTCGGAGGGACCAGGCCGCACGGCACGGCGTTGATCTCAGTCCTCGAGTCCGGGTAGCGCGACGCGGCGGACGGTCGCCGGGTTCGAGCGCCGCTCATGGCGTGGCGGCAGCTCCGGTAGCAGCATGGCCGTGCCGTCGCCGTGGCGGATGTCGCTCTCAAGCGCGAAGAGGGTGCGGTCGCGCGCGGAGTAGCGCTCCTCGTGGCCGGCCTCGGTCCAGGCCGAGAGATGGCCGGTCAGCTCGACATCGGCCGCGTGGATGAAGCGGCGCCTGTGGTCGGCGTCCTGGCAGACGAACACGACGAACGGGCAGCCGAGGTTGGTCGCCCGCCACCAGACGGTCAGGAGCGTCTCGTAGCTCAAGAACTTGTCGTAGTTCTTGTCCACCCGGCGCGTCCGGTCGTACTCGACGAAGACCCGTACGCCATCGTCGGTCGCGGCGACGTCGAGCAGCGTATCGGGCTGCACCGGCCGGAAGTAGTCGTCGTCGATGTCGATGTCGATGTCGTGCCAGCCGCAGCTTCGGAGGATCGCCGTCGACCGGCTCATGTAGGCGTCCTCGGCGCGCTTCTTGGGCGGCTCGAAGCGCGACTCGTCGGGGCCGGCCCAGTCCAGCAGGCGATCGCCGAGCAGCTGGCGGTAGCGCAACACCCACTCGTTCGCGCGCAGATCGTGGATCACGTAGCGGTAGTCGAAGATCGCCTCGCGACGGGGCGCGAACTTGAGGCCGGGCGGGAGCTCGCCGGTCTGCTGTGCGGCACGGAAGCCGTCGCGCGCCAAGCAGTAGGTCCACTGGTAGGAGCCGCGCAGCGTCTGCGGGCGGAACCGCTCGACGAACCCCGCCTCGAACAGCCGCGTCATCCGCCGGCGCACCGCGCGCAGGCCCTTGCCGTTCCACCACAGCTCGGCGATTGGCCCGTCGTGAGGAAGCGGTAGCGGGCCAGCGCGACCAGCATCTCGAGGTCGCGCGGCTGGAGCGCGCATCCGGTGCTCTTCGTCCCCCGCTCGCCCCAACACAGCAGCTTCCCCTCGGCCAGGAGCAACTCCGCGTACGTGTCGAGCGCGGCGGTCACGCGACGTCGAACAGGCTAGCTGCTGGGCGCGGACGCGCAACTCCTCGCGCGCCACTCGGATGCGGTCTGCGGCGCTGATGCGGTCGGCCGGGTCGAACTCCTCGAACACGTGCGCGTACGTGTCGAGCGCCATCTTCGGCGAGTGACCGGCCTGGCGCGCGACCTCGACCACGTTTGCGGCCCTCGGCGATGAGCAGCGACACGAACGAGTGGCGCAGGTCGTACGGGCGCGGTCGCTCCACCCCTGCCGCGCTGCCCGCCGGCGTGTAGCTGCGCCGGCGCCAGTTCTGGTACGCCGTCAGTGTCCACGGGCGGCCATCGTGACCCGGGAACACGAGCGCCCCGCCTCCGGGCGGCCGGCATGCAGCCGCCACTCAGCGAGATCGTGCGCGAGCGGCGCGAGGAGCGCGACTGTGCGCCTCCGGCGGGTCTTGGTGTCCGCGATCTCGCCGAGCGAGACCGCGCCCTCCACAAGCAGCGTGCGCTCGCGCACCCGCGCCCACGTGAGCGCGAGCGCCTCGCCGGGACGAAGCCCCGCGTAGGCGAGAACCGAGACGAGCGTGGCATCGCGGATCAGATCGCGGCGGAGCAGCCAGTGACGGATCGCCTCGACCGTCTCGGGAGGAAGCGGGGTCACGGCCCGCGCGCGGCCCGTCGGGGGCTTCGGGACCGCCCGCACCGGGTTCGTCGTGAGCCGTCCCCACTCGCACGCGCGCTGGAGCACTCCCTGGAGCAGCGTCAGCGCCTTGCGAACGGACACGCGACCGACGCCTGCGGCCTCGAGCTCCAGCCGGAACCGGTTGAGGACCTCCGGCGTCAGCTCGCGCAGGGCAAGCGCGCCGAGCCGCGGGAGGATGTGCGTGTCCCACACGACCGCGTACACCTGGAGCGTCGACGGTGCGAGGTTCGGCTCCGCGTACAGCCGCCACCACTCCTCGCCGAGCTCCCAGAGCGGGTGCTTGCCCGCGTCGAGCAGCGCGATCTTCGCCGGTGCGCTTGCGGCGCCTGATCTCGGCGTCGAAGACCTCGGCGTCGCGCTTCCGGCCGAGCACCTTCAACCGGTTACGCCCGCCCTGGCGCCAGCGCACCCGCCAGACGACGGCCCCGTCGCTCCGGACGACGCGCTCGACGCTCACCCTGCGCCGTCCTCGTTTGGACTCGCCTCAAGCAGGCGGCGGAAGCTGCCCTGCGGCGACGGCGCCAGCCGCGGCGCCGTCTCCACCGATGCGGCGCGCTCGGGAGTCACCGTCGAGCGCTCGGCCCAGTCCTCGAACGCCGGGCGCGGTAGATCGCCCTCGTCGAGAGGCCGGCCAGCGCCGCGGCCTCCCTCGGGAGCAGGAACATCGGCTCTCGCTCGCCCGGATGCATCGATCCTCTGGTGGGAAGGAGGCGCGAGCGGCCAAAGTGACCCCCCACGGACTCCACCTGTAAGGACGGGCGAGCGCCGAAACTGGCCCGTGCCACACCCGAGGTGCGCCGGCGCGGCGCTTCGGATGTGTACCCGTTTGGTACCTCTCCGCAGGGCGGTCGCGAAGCGCGAAAGGCAAAAGCCCTGCAAACCACCAGTGGGCGATCCAGGACTCGAACCTGGGACCTCTTCCTTATCAGAGAAGCGCTCTAACCGGCTGAGCTAATCGCCCTCGGCGGCCGATTGTAGCGGCGGTCCCCGGGCGTGGCCGCGGGCCGCAGCGGGCGCTCAGGCGGCCCGCAGACGGCGGGCCAGCTCGACCGCCTCGGCAAGGTCGTCGAGCTCGAGCTCGACCCTGAAGCGGCTGCCGCGGGGCTTGACCCGGACGTCGCGCCCGAGCGCCGACGACAGCGCATCCTCGGCCGTGGCGAGCGCCTCGGCGAGGTCCGGGTGCAGCTCGCCCTTGGGCGGGCGGGCGGCCGGCCCCTCCTTCGCGAGCTTGGCCCGGCGCTCGGTCTCGCGCACCGACCAGCCGTCGCGCAGCGCGCGCTCGGCCAGCCGGCGGCGGGCGTCGTGGTCGGGGCACTCGAGGATGGCGCGGCCGTGCGCCTCGCTGAGCGCGCCCGTCTCGATCGACTCCAGCACGGCGTCTGGCAGGTTGAGGATGCGGATTAGGTTGGAGAGCCGCGGGCGGCTGCGGCCCAGCCGGCGGGCCAGCTCCTCCTTGGTCACGCCGAGGTCCTCCACCAGCGTGGCGCACGCGCGCGCCTCCTCCACCGGGTTGAGGTCCTCGCGCACGACGTTCTCGATGAGCGCCAGCTCCAGGCGCTCGGCGTCCGCGGTCTCGCGCACGATGGCCGGCACGGCATCGAGCCCGGCGATCCTCGACGCCCGCAGCCGGCGCTCGCCGGCGATCAGCTCGTAGCTGCCGTCCGCGAGCGGACGCACGACGATCGGCTGCAGCACGCCCCGGGCCTTGATCGACTCGGACAGCGCGACAAGCGCCTCCTTGTCGAAGTCGCGCCGCGGCTGGCGCTCGTTGGGCTTGACCAGGTCGAGCGGCAGCTCGCGCAGCGTGCCGTCCTCGCGGCTCGTGCGCGGCAGGATGGCCGAGAGCCCACGGCCCATGCCACGCGACTGGCCGGACTTGGCGACGGCGGCGGCTTCAGGCACGACTCGCGACCTCCTTGGCAAGTTTCAGATAAGCCACGGACCCGCTCGAGCTGGGCGCGTGGTGGGTGACCGGCACGCCGAAGCTCGGCGCCTCGCCCACGCGCACGTTGCGCGGGATGACGGTGTCGAACACAAGCTCGGGGAAGTGCTCGCGGACCTCGCGCTCCACGTCCTGGGCGAGCCGGGTGCGGCCGTCGTGGAGGGTGAGGATCATGCCGGCGATCGTGAGCCGGGGGTTGAGCTCCCGCTTGACGAGGTCGAGCGTGTCGAGCAGGCCGGCGAGGCCCTCGAGCGCGAAGTACTCCGTCTGCACCGGGACGATGACCTTGTCCGCCGCCACCAGCGCGTTCACGGTGAGCGGGCCGAGCGACGGCGGGCAGTCGAGCAGGGTGAAGAGGTAGCGCTCGCGGACTCCGCGCAGGGCCTCGCGCATGCGCGTCTCCGAGCCCGCGATGCGCGGCAGCTCGACGTTGGCGCCGGCCAGGTCGGGCGTGGACGGGACGATCGAGAGCCGCGCCACGCCCGTCGGCCGAGCCACGTCCTCGAGCGACGCGTCGCCGCCCAGGCAGTCGTAGACGTTGGGCTCGGCGTCCTTGGGCATGCCCACCGCCACGGTGGCGTTGCACTGCGGGTCGAGGTCCACGAGCAGCGTCTCGTGGCCCGCCTCCGCGATGCAGGCGGCGAGGTTGACGGCGGTCGTGGTCTTCCCGACCCCGCCCTTCTGGTTCGCGATGGCGTAGACGGTCCCCATGGGTCAGCTCCGACGGTAGCGAGGCGGACGGTCGGCACCGGGCCGCCTTCGATGGTTCGGCACCGAACGTCTACCTCCTGCGCAGGTCGAGGGTCGGACGCTTTCCCGGATGTTGCGGGAAAAGCCGTCAGCCCAGCGGGCGCTTCGCGGCCATACCGGGCCGCCGGGGGAAGCGATCCGGCGTCGGCTTGACCTTCGAGTGGACGTGGAGGTGACGATCGCGCGCGCCCGGAAAGGGGCTCACGAGCCGCACCTGACCCGGCGAGAGGCCGAGCAGCGCTGCGGAGCGCTCGGCCGAGCGCTCCTGCTCCCGATCCCGGCGGCCCCTCCACGCCACGAGCGATCCGCCCTCGCGCAGCAGCGGCGCCGCGTACTCGAGCAGCACGGCGAGCGGCGCCACGGCCCGCGCCGTGACGGCGTCGTAGGCGCCGGCCCCGCCGGCCGCCGCGTGCTCCTCCGCGCGCGCGTGCACGGCATGCGCGTTCCCCAGCCCCGCCGCGGACGCCAGCCGCTCTATCACGCCGCACTTGCGTCCCGCGGACTCCACCAGGTCGACCTCCGCGCCCGGCAGGGCCACCGCCAGCGCCAGGCCGGGAAAGCCGGCGCCGGCGCCCACGTCGGCGATCCGCCGGGCGCCGCGCAGGCCCTCGATCTCGAGGCCGGAGAGGCTGTCGGCAAGATGCATGCGCACCGCCTCGTCCCGCCCGCGGATGGCGGTGTGCGGGTCGGGCTCGGCCTCCAGCGCATCCAGCAGCAGCGTGAGCTGCCGGCCTGCCCCGCCGGGAAGGCCGTAACGGCGGGTGAGCTCGGCGACGGTCACGGGGGGAGCGTTCCCCGGGGAACGGCCTCAGGCCCGGACGGGCGTGACCACGAGCCGGCGATCGGGCTCGTCGCCCTCGCTGTGCGTGTCGACCTCGATCCGCTCGGCCAGGTACTGGTGCACGATCTTGCGCTCGGGCGCCGCCATCGGCTCGAGCTCGACCGCGCGGCCGAACGAGAGAGCGTCCTCGACCGCCCGGTCCGCGGCGCGGCGCAGCGTCGCCTCTCGCCGCTCGCGATAGCCCGCGGCGTCAACCACCACGCGCTTGCGATCCTCCGACCCCAGGAAGGCCGCCCTCAGCGCCAGGTGCTGCAGCGCGTCGATCGTGGTGCCGTGCTTGCCGATCAGCAGCCCGAGCTCCTCGCCGTTCACGGTCGCGCGGATCTCCTCGGGGGTCTCCTCGATGTCCACGCTCGCCCGCAGGTCCAGCGCGCCCGACACCCGCGTCACCAGTGCCCGCACCCGCTCGGCGGGCTCGTCCGGGAGCTCCGAGGCCGCGGCCTCCCAGGCGTCGAGGTCCACGGTCCCGGCCACCCTGGCCGGCTGCCCCGCCGCCTCGTCGCCCTCGGCCACGACCTCGAACTCCACGGCGTCCGCGGTGAGCCCGGGAAAGCGGCGCTCGAGCTGCTTCATGGCCGCCCACTTGGCCTCGCCGAGCGTGCCCCCATCGGCCTCTGCCCGCGGATCGCGCTCCTGTCCAGCCATCGCCGGCTACCGTCGCCTGCCCGAGCGCTTCTTCTTCTTGCGCGGCGATCGCGGCGGAGCCTTCTGGGGCCCCCCGTTCCCACCGCCTCCGCCCGCCTGGGCGGCAGCCGCGGCCGGCTTTCCGCGCGCCGGCTTCGAGCTGCCGGCGGCGACGGCGTCCTTCACCACCTCCGGCTTCGGATAGAGCTTGCGCACCAGCAGCTGCTGCCCGATCGTCCACACGTTCGTCGTGATCCAGTAGACGATCAGGCCCGCCTCGAAGTTGATGATGAAGATGACGAAGACGAACGGCAGCGACAGCATGATCATCCGCTGCGTCTTGTCCGCGCTGATGGCCGTGATGAGGCTGGCGCCGAGCTGCGTGGCGACGTAGAGGACGATCAGCGTGATCAGCACGCCGGGGTCGCCCGTCACGGGCTCGGCCAGGTGGTCGATGAAGAGGAAGCTCTCCTCGCCGCGGATGTCGTTCTGGAAGTTGTCGCCGCGGAGCAGGTAGAAGAGCGCGATGAAGAAGGGGAGCTGGAGGAGGAGGGGCAGGCAGGAGGAGAGCGGATTGACCTTGTTCTCCTGGTAGAAGCGCATCATCTCCTGGTTCATGCGCTGCCGGTCGTCCTTGTAGCGCTCCTGGATCTTCTTCATCTCCGGCTGGAGCACCTGGAGCGCCTGCATCGACTTCACCTGCTTGAACGTCAGCGGCAGGATGAAGAGACGGACGCAGACGGTGAGCATGATGATGGCGGCGCCCCAGCTGAAGCCCACGTCGTCGTGCCAGAACTTGAGCACGACCTCGGCGACGTCGATGAGCGGCTGGAGGACGTTGGCGATGATCATCGGGCTGGGCGTGTGCGCGGGGGCGTGCGGAAGACGGTCTGCTGCTCGACGGGATCGACCCCGCCATGGCTCCACGGGTTGCAGCGCAGAACTCGCCAGGCGGCCAGGACGAGGCCTCGCGCGACCCCGTAGGAGCGGATGGACTGCACCGCGTACTCCGAGCAGCTCGGATAGTACTTGCACCGCGACGGCATGGCGGGGGAGATCACCCGCTGGTAGAGGCGAATCGGCGCCAGGAACACGCTGCGCAGCGCCCTCATGCCGCCTCCCCCGCCGTGAGCCCCGCTTCGGCGAGCAGGTCGGCGAGCGCCTCGGCGACGCCGGCCTCTCCGCGCTCGTCCGCGAGCTTCGCCGCGTCCGGGCGCGCCACCAGCACGAAGTCGTACCCCTCGGGCAGGCCGCCCGCGGCCGACCAGAACGCCTCCCGCAGCAGCCGCTTCATGCGGTTGCGCTCCACCGCCCCGCCAACCCTGCGGCCAACCGAGACGCCGAGTCTGGCGTCGGCGTCGGCGTCCGCCCGCGGGAAGGCGTACACGACGAGATAGCGGCTTGCGTGGGAGCGCCCTTCGCGGTACACGCGGTCGAACTCGGCGCTCCGCGACAGGCGCCTGCGCTTGCCGCGCCGGTCGCGCCCGCCGGCCACGCCTACGGGGTGAGGCGCTTGCGCCCCTTGCGGCGCTTGCGCTTGAGCGTGAGCCGGCCCGCGCGCGTGCCCATACGGGCCCGGAACCCGTGGGTGCGAGCCCGCTTGCGCTTCTTGGGCTGGTAGGTGCGCTTCATGCGGGCGCCAGTATAGGGAGGCCGAGGCACGAGCCCGCTGTGCACAGCCTGTGCATCCCCTCCGACGCTTTTCCCGCGATTTGCGAGATGGCTCCGGAGCGGTCGCCGGGGACCTCGCCGAGGCCTGTGTAGACTCGGCCTCGCCGAGGGTCTTGGCCCCAGTCCCACCGCCCAGGCCCCTCTCCTTCCGACGTTTCTCAAACGCCCCTCGCGGGGTGCCGACTTCCCTTGCAGCCAACCGAGCTCGACACGACCTGGCAGGCCATCCGCGCACGCGCCCGTGACGAGCTCACCGACTACGCGTTCCACATCTGGATCGACCCGCTCGCGCCGGCCGCGGCCGTGGCGGACACGCTCTTCCTGCGCGCCCCGCGCCACATCCGCACGATGGTGCGCGACCGCTACGTCCCCCTCCTGCGCGATGCCGCCCGCACGGCCGCCGCCGGCATCGCCACCGTCGAAGTCGTGGACGAGGACTGGTCGCCCCCCGACACCCCGACAGGGGCAGCGCTCCCGCTCGAGCCCGAGGAGGGCCGGCTCAATCCCAAGTACAGCTTCGAGCAGTTCGTCATCGGCGACGGCAACCGCTTCGCCCACGCCGCTTCGCTGGCCGCCGCGGAGATGCCCGCCCAGGCATACAACCCGCTCTTTCTCCACGGGCCGCCGGGGCTCGGCAAGACCCACCTCCTGCACGCCATCGGCAACTACGTGCGCCGTTACGGCGGCCTGAAGGTCCGCTACGCCACCGTCGAGGCATTCACGAGCGAGTTCGTCCACACGCTGCGCCAGGGCGGAGACCTCCACGCCTTCAAGGAGCGCTTCCGCGAGATCGACGTCCTCCTCATCGATGACGTGCAGTTCCTGGCCGACAAGAAGCGCACGAAGGAGGAGTTCTTCCACACCTTCAACGCCCTCTATGAGGCCGGCGCCCAGCTCGTGCTCACAAGCGACCGTCCCCCTACCGAGCTCCAGGGCCTCGAGGACCGGCTGCGTGAGCGCTTCGCCTCCGGCCTGGTGGTGGAGGTGGAGCGTCCCGACCTCGAGGTCCGGCTCGCCATCCTGCGCCAGCGCACCCGCCACGACGGGCTCAACGAGGTCGCCGAGGACGCCCTGGGCACCATTGCCGAGCACGTCACCGGCAGCGTCCGGTCCCTCGAGGGCGCCCTCATCCGCGTCGTGGCCTACGCCTCGCTCGAGGGCCTCCCCGTCTCCGCCGACGTGGCCCGCTCGGTGCTCTCCCGCCTCTACCCGCGAGAGCGATGCACCCTCGACGACATCCGCCTGGCCACGGCCCGCTCCTTCGGCTTCGAGCCCGCCGACCTGCTCGCCCGCGACCGTCGTCCCGACGTGGCGTTCGCCCGCCAGGTCGCCATGTACCTCTCCCGCGAGCTCACCGACCAGACCCTGCCGGCCATCGGCCGCAGCTTCGGCGGCCGCAACCACACCACGATCCTCCACGCCCACCGCAGGGTGGCCCGGCAGATCGCCACCGACCCCGATGCGGCGGACGCCGTCGCCGCGGTGCAGCGTGACCTCGACGCTGCCGACCGCGTCCGCTGACAGAATCCACAACTTGCACCCACCCGGCAAACACATCACCCGCCCGCTCCACAACGGACTGCGCGCGGTTGTCCACCTCTGCACAGCACCTACTTCCACTAGAGAGATCACATGAAGTTCTCCATCGATCGAGAAGCATTCACAGGGCAGCTCGGGGTTGCCGTCCGCGGCGTGGCCACCCGCAGCGCCATCCAGACGCTCTCCGGCGTCCTCATCCACGCGGAGGAGGGCTCCGTCGAGCTGCAGGCCACAGACATGGAGCTGGGCATCCGCATATCCCTCCCGGCCGACGTCGAGCGTCCCGGCACGGCCGTGGTCCCCGGCCGCCTGCTGCTCGACGTCACGCGCTCCCTGCCGGCCGCGCAGCTCTCGCTCGAGTACCGCTCCTCCGAGCAGGACGTCGAGGTGGTGTCGGGCGGCTCGCGCTTCCACCTGCGCACCCTTCCCGCCGACGACTTCCCGAAGCTCCCCTCCGCCGATGGCGCCTCCACCGTCCGCATGCCGGCCGGCGCGTTCGTCGAGACGGTCGGCCGGGTGGCCCGCTCGGCCTCCCGCGACGAGACACGCCCGCATCTCACGGGCGTGCTCGTGTCCGCCTCCGAGCGTGACCTGCGCATGGTGGCCACCGACTCCTACCGCCTCAGCGTCAAGGAGACGGGACTCGAGGAGGCGCTGGAGGGCTCGCTCGAGGCCAACGTGCCGGCGCGCACGCTCCAGGAGCTCAGCCGCATCGCGCAGGCGGCCGGGCCGGACCACATCGAGATCGCCGCCCTCGAGAATCAGGTGATCTTCGACCTCGGCGACGTCGTGCTGTCGTCACGTCTGGTCGAAGGTCGGTTCCCGAACTACCAGCAGCTGCTGCCGGAGTCGTACGAGCACGAGCTGCGCGTGCCGCGCGCCGAGCTGCTCGAGGTCATCCGCCGCATCAGCCTGATGGCGCAGAAGAACGCGCCGCTGCGGTTGCGCTTCGGGGAGGGGGAGCTGGAGATCTCGGCTCAGACGCCCGACCTGGGCGACGCGCGGGAGACCGTCCCCGTTCCGTTCGCCGGCGAACCGTTCGAGATCGGCTTCAATCCGGAGTTCCTCCGCGACGGCCTCGAGAGCGCCGAGTCCGACGAGCTGCTGCTGAAGCTCATCAGCCCTCTCCGCCCCGGCCTGATCCAGTCCGGTGACGACGGCGGCTTCATCTACCTGATCATGCCGATCAGGCTCAACGTCTAGTGCCATGCGGCTGCAAACCTTCGAATCCCTGCGTCCTCGGGCGCTAGACGTGCGTTGCACGCCGTCGGCCCTGCGTCCTCGGGCTCCTCGGTTTTCGCTCGCCTGGCACTAGACGTGATCGTCACCAGGATCGCGCTGCGCGACTTCCGCAACTACGAGCGGGCGGAGGTCGAGGTGGGCGAGCGGCTCACCGTCGTCCACGGGCCCAACGGGGCCGGCAAGACGAACCTGCTCGAGGCGCTGTACCTCGGCTGTACGGGGCGCTCGTGCCGGACGTCGAACGAGCGCGAGGTCGTGCGCTTCGGCTGCAGGGTGGCACGCGTGTCCGTGGAGACCGAGGGCGACGACGGCCGCCACCTCATCGAGGTGGGCATCGAGCCGGGCGAGGGCCGGCTGCTGCGCGTGGACGGCGCGGCGGTGGAGCGGCTCGCGGGCGTGCAGGCCCGCCCACTCGTCGCGGTGTTCATCCCGGACCGCCTCGAGCTCGTGAAGGGCGCCCCGGCCGCGCGGCGCGCACACCTCGATCAGCTCGTGGCCGCGCTCTGGCCTTCGCGGGCGGACACGCGCACGGCGTACGCGCGAGCGCTCGCCCAGCGCAACGCCCTTCTGGGCCGCGTGCGGGCGGGCGCCGGCTCGCCGCGGCTGCTCGACACGTGGGACGCGGAGCTTGCGCGTCACGGCGTGACCCTCATGGCCGACCGTGCGGCCGCGCTGACCCTCGTGTCCGAGCCGTTCGCCCGTCTCGCAGCCGAGCTGGGGCTGCCCGAGCCGGCCGCGGTGGAGTACCGGCCCCGCTCACGGGCGCACGACGCCGGCGTGCTCCGGGCCGAGTTGGCGGAGCGGCGCGAGGGCGACCTCGGCCGCGGGTTCACCGACCACGGACCGCACCGCGACGACGTGGCGCTACTCCACGCCGGCCGCCCCCTGCGCGCCTACGGCTCCCAGGGACAGCAGCGGCTCGCCCTGCTCACGCTGCTCTTCGCCGAGCGCGAGGTGCTGCTCGACCAGCGCGGACGTGCGCCGCTCATGCTGCTCGACGACGTGATGTCCGAGCTCGACGCCTCCCGCCGCGCCCGCCTCGTGGAGCTCGTGCGCGCCAGCGGCCAGGCAATCGTCACGGCCACCGACTGCGACCACGTCCCCGGCGCGGAGCACTCCGGCGTGGCCACGGTGGGCGTTGACAGCGGCGAGCCCGCCCTCGAGGTGGCAGGGCGGTGAGCCGCCGGCAGGGCCCGCGGCAGCTCGGGCCCGCGCTCGAAGCGGTGGTGGCCTCGGCGGCGCCGCAGACGCTCCTGGCCCGCGTGCAGGGGGCGTGGGCGGAGGCGGCGGGAGCGGCCATCGCGGCCCAGGCGCAGCCCGTCTCCGAGCGTGGCGGCGTGGTCACGGTGGAGTGTTCGGCGGCGGTCTGGGCACAGGAGGTGGGGCTGCTCGCCCCACGCCTGTGCGAGCGCCTGTGCGAGGCGCTCGGGGACACCGCGGAGGTGCAGTCCCTGCGGGTGCGCGCAGGCGGCCCGGCGCGGCGTTCGTAACATGGGTGAACACGGCGGTCTCGTTCGGCGCAAACAGGTGCGATTTGCGGGTCTTTTGTAACCCTGCGAGCCGTCCGCGCCGGTCACTAGGCTGCTATCCTTAGACGCAGTCTTCAGGCGCCCCGGCACCGCCCTCGCAGAACGTGCGGAGCCGGGGTGCGTCCTGTGTAGGAGCACCAACGAAAGGTCGGCGTGGCAGACAGGCCCGCGAAGAAGGACGGATCGAGCTACCGGGCCCAGGACATCACCGTCCTGGAGGGCCTCGAGGCCGTGCGCAAGCGCCCCGGCATGTACATCGGCTCCACTGGCGTCCGCGGCCTCCACCACCTGATCTACGAGGTCATGGACAACTCCGTCGACGAGGCGCTCGCGGGGGAGTGCGACCAGGTCGAGATCGTCATCCACCCCGACAACAGGGTCACGGTCACCGACAACGGGCGCGGCATCCCGGTGGACGTCATGAAGAAGGAGGGCAAGGCCGCCGCAGAGGTCGTGCTCACCGTCCTGCACGCCGGCGGCAAGTTCGGCGACGGCGGCGGCTACAAGGTCTCCGGCGGACTCCACGGCGTGGGCGTCTCGGTCGTCAACGCCCTGTCCGAGGAGCTCGCGCTCACCATCTGGCGGGAGGGCCACGAGCACACCCAGGTCTACGAGCGCGGGGCGCCTCAGACCGAGCTGAAGAAGGGTGACAAGTCAGATCGCCGCGGCACGAGCATCACTTTCCTCCCGGACCTCGAGATCTTCGAGAGCATCGACTACGACCGCTCGGTGCTCGAGCAGCGCTTCCGCGAGATGGCGTTCCTCACCAGGGGCCTGCGCATCGACTTCATCGACGAGCGCGGCGAGGGCTTCGAGACCAGCTTCCAGTACGACGGGGGCATCCGGGACTTCGTCACCTACCTCCACACGCAGGGCACGAAGGACCCGATCCACAAGAAGGTCATCTACCTCGAGGACTCCTCCGACGTCGGCGAGGTCGAGGTGGCGCTGCAGTGGAACGGCTCCTACCAGGAGTCGCTGCTCTCCTTCGCCAACAACATCAACACGCACGAGGGCGGCGCCCACCTGTCGGGCTTCCGCTCGGCGCTCACACGGACGGTCAACGCCTACGCGCGCCAGAAGGGGCTGCTGAAGGAGAAGGAGGACAACCTCTCCGGCGAGGACGTCCGCGAGGGCCTCACCGCGATCATCTCGGTCAAGGTGGCCGACCCGCAGTTCGAGGGCCAGACCAAGACCAAGCTCGGCAACCCGCCGGTCGAGGGCTTCGTGCAGGCCGCCGTCAACAAGGGCCTCGCCGAGTTCCTCGAGGAGAACCCGCAAGACGCCCGCCAGATCATCAACAAGTCGGTCCAGGCCGCGCGCGCCCGCGAGGCGGCCCGCAAGGCGCGCGACCTCACCCGGCGCAAGTCCGCGCTCGAGAACTCCGCGCTGCCCGGCAAGCTCGCCGACTGCTCGGTGCGCGACCCGCAGTTCGCCGAGCTGTTCGTGGTGGAGGGCGACTCCGCCGGCGGCTCGGCCAAGCAGGGGCGCGACCGCCACACCCAGGCCGTGCTCCCGCTCCGCGGCAAGATCATCAACGCCGAGAAGAACCGCATCGACAAGGTCCTCTCCAACAACGAGATCCAGGCCATGATCACCGCGATCGGCACGGGCATCCGCGAGGAGTTCGACGTGGAGCGGGCCCGCTACCACAAGGTGATCATCATGTGCGACGCCGACGTGGACGGGGCGCATATCCGCACCCTGGTCCTCACCTTCCTCTTCCGGGAGATGCCGCTGCTGATCGAGGCCGGCTACGTCTACCTGGCCAAGGCGCCGCTCTACAAGGTCAAGCGCGGCAGCCAGGAGCTCTACATCGAGAAGGAGTCGGAGCTCGAGGAGATCCTCCTGAAGGACAAGCTCGAGAAGATGGAGGTCCGCGACCGGGCGGGGGCCCAGTTCAACCTGACCCACCAGCGCTGGCAGAAGTTCGGCCGGCTGCTCAAGCAGTACGAGGGCTGGGCGTCGACGCTGCGGGCCGACCACGGGCACGACACCATCACCTTCCTCGAGGAGTCGCAGATCCTCGACGAGGGCGCGGTCAGCGCGGACCAGGTGGTCGAGCTTCTCGGCACCCCGGCGGCGGACGGCGAGCCCTACGAGGCCGAGCTCGTCTCGCAGGATCCGATGGAGCTCGTGGTCCGCGTCATCGAGCGGCGCACCGGCTCGGCCTCCACCTACCGCCTCGGCCGCGAGATGTTCTCCAGCGGCGGGTACCGCAACTTCGTGCGCGTGCACTCCGAGCTCAAGGCGCTCGCCGGCACGCCCCCGTTCACGGTCACGCTCGGCAAGCACGACGCGGAGGCCCTCTCGTTCGAGGGGCTCCGCAAGGCGGTCATGAAGGTCGCGAGCGAGGGCGTGCAGATCAGCCGCTTCAAGGGGCTCGGGGAGATGAACCCAGACCAGCTCTTCGACACCACGATGGACGCCGAGCGGCGCACGCTGCAGCAGGTCACCGTCGACGACGCCAGCGCGGCGGACCAGATCTTCTCGATGCTGATGGGCGACAAGGTGGAGCCGCGTAGGGAGTTCATCGAAGCGCACGCACGCGAAGTCACGAATCTCGATGTCTGAGGCTGCAAACCTGCGCTCTGCGGCGTCCTCGGGGTTCGGCGTATTGGCATACGCCTTCACCCCTGCGTCCTTGCATAGCTTGGTTTTCGCACAGAATCGAGATTCGTGGACGTTCCTGAAGGGACGGGATAGCTGATGGGAATCGAGCAACTCACTGGCGGCTCCATCGAGCCGCGCGGGCTCGAGGAGGAGATGAAGTCCTCCTACATCGATTACGCCATGAGCGTGATCGTGGGCAGGGCGCTGCCGGACGCGCGCGACGGGCTCAAGCCTGTGCACCGGCGCGTGCTGTTCGCGATGCACGAGAACGGGCTTCAGCCCAACCGGCCGTTCCGCAAGTGCGCCAACGTCGTCGGCGCCGTCATGGGCGCCTACCACCCGCACGGCGACCAGTCCATCTACGACGCCCTCGTGCGGCTGGCCCAGGGCTTCGCCCAGCGCTATCCGCTCATCGAGGGCCAGGGCAACTTCGGCTCGGTCGACAACGATCCGCCGGCGGCCATGCGCTACACGGAGTCGCGCCTGGCCAAGCTCGCCACGGAGCTGCTGCGCGACATCGACGCCGACACCGTCGACTTCGGGCCCAACTACGACGACTCCAAGCTCGAGCCGCTCGTCCTGCCCTCGCGCTTCCCCAACCTGCTCGTCAATGGCTCGTCCGGCATCGCCGTCGGCATGGCCACCAACATCCCGCCGCACAACCTGCGCGAGTCCATCGACGCGGTGGTGGCCTTCGTCGACGACCCGCAGATCGAGGTCGGCGGCCTGATGAAGCACGTCAAGGGCCCGGACTTCCCCACCGGCGGCATCATCCTCGGCCGTCAGGGCATCAAGGACGCCTACGAGACCGGCCGCGGCCGCGTGGTCATGCAGGCGCGCGCCGGCATCGAGCCGCTGCGCCAGGGCAAGGAGGCGATCATCGTCACCGAGCTGCCCTACCAGGTGTCCAAGGGCGACGGTCGCAACGACGGCTCGGGCCTGATCAAGAAGATCGCCGAGGTCGTCGGCGACAAGAAGATCCCCGAGATCTCCGACCTGCGTGACGAGTCCGGCAAGGAAGGCATCCGCATCGTCATCGAGCTCAAGCGCGACGCGATCCCCAAGATCGTGCTCAACAAGCTTTACAAGCACACGCCGATGCAGACCACCTTCGGCGTGAACATGGTCGCGCTCGTCGACGGCGTCCCGCGCACGCTCAACCTGCTCGCGCTGATCAAGAACTACGTCGACCACCAGCGCGAGATCGTCGTGCGGCGCACCAAGCACGAGCTGCGCGAGAAGGAGCGCAAGCTCCACATCCTCGAGGGCTACCTCGTCGCGCTCGACGACCTCGACGCGGTCATCGAGCTCATCCGCAGCTCGCCCGACCCGGAGACGGCGCGCGACCGCCTCATGGAGCGCTTCTCGCTCTCCCAGCTCCAGGCGCAGGCGATCCTCGACATGACGCTGCGCCGGCTCACCGCGCTCGAGGCGGACAAGATCCGCCAGGAGCACAAGGACACGGCCGAGCGGATCAAGGAGCTGCGCGAGATCCTCGGCGACGAGGCGCGGGTCATGGGGATCATCAAGGAGGAGCTCCTCGAGATCAGGGAGACCTACGGCGACGAGCGGCGCACGGAGATCGCGGCGTCGTCGGACGAGATCGACATCGAGGACCTGATCCAGAACCAGCAGATGGTGGTGTCGATCACCAAGTCGGGCTACATCAAGGCCCTGCCGCTCTCCACCTACCGCCAGCAGAAGCGCGGCGGGGTGGGCGTGATCGGGATGGACATGAAGGACGAGGACTACATCGAGCACCTCTTCGTGTGCTCGTCGCACGACTTCCTGCTGTTCTTCACCAACCGCGGCAAGGTGTACCGGCAGAAGGTGTACGAGCTGCCGGAGCAGTCCCGCCAGGGCAAGGGCCGCGCGCTCGTCAACCTGCTGCCCCTACGCGACTCCGAGCGCGTGCAGGCCGTGCTCTCCACACGGGACTTCAAGGAGGGGCAGTACCTCGTCTTCGCCACCCGCAAGGGGCAGATCAAGAAGACGGAGTTCCTCGCCTACAACACGCCCATCAAGGCCGACGGCATCATCGCGATCAAGGTGCGCGACGACGACGAGCTCGTGGCCGTCCGGAGGACCGGCGGGGACGACGACATCATCATGGTCTCCCACTCGGGCCAGGCAAGCCGCTTCCACGAGAGCGCCGCGCGGCCGATGGGCCGCGACACCGGCGGCGTGCGCGGCATGAACGTCTCGCGCGGTGACAACTGGGTGCTCGCGATGGACGTGGCCCGCGACGACACCGAGCTGCTCGTGGTCACCGAGAACGGCTACGGCAAGCGCACCCCGATCGCGGACTACCCGCGCAAGGGACGCGGCACCATGGGCGTGCTCACCGCCAAGCTCACGGAGAAGAAGGGCGGGCTGGCCGGCGCGCTCATCGTGAAGGAGCACCACGACCTGGTCTTCATCTCCCAGAACGGCATGGTGCAGCGCACCAGCGTCAAGGGCATCTCGCGCCAGGGGCGCCCCGCCCAGGGCGTGCGCGTGATGAACCTGCGCGAGGAGGACCGGGTCAGTGCGGTCGCGCTCGTGATGGAGACGAACGCCGAGACCGCCGCCGTGGTGCAGGACGAGATCGAGCCGGAGGACGGCGGCCCGCCCGTGGCGGAGGGTGACGGCGGCCCGCCCGCCACTGAGGGTGACGGCGGCCCGCCCGCCACTGAGGGCGACGAGTCCTAGGCCGGCGGCGAGCCCGCCCGCTTCGCCCGGCGGCGGCGGCCGTGGTCGATCCCACCCGGCACCATCCTGCCCTGCGGTCGCAGGACGACCATGAGGCGGGACACTTGCCGGGCTCCCTGGCGCCCCAGCGCTCGGCACCAGCCGCCCGGTCTGGTTGAATGGGCCGACCAGGGAAAGGAGGTGGTCCGAGCTTGACTGACAGACGTTTCGGGACCCTGGAGGTGTCCGGCCGCTAGGCAAACGGAGCTGGGCCCCCTAGTGGAGTCCACCCGCGACACCGTCGGAACCGTGGTGGCCGGACATCGTCCCCCCGGCCGCGCGCCCAGCGTGCAGCGCCGCGCCCGACCGAGTCCAGCAGCCGTAATGTGAGGAGGGGCGTCCCGGACGGGGCGCCCCTCTTCGCGTCAGGGCTGGCCGCCGTCCCCGCCGTCGTTGCCCGCGTCGGACTCGAGCGCCTCGACACGGCCCTCGAGGTCGTCCACGCGGTTGCCGATCGCATCGGCGGCGTCGGCCGCGTCCGCCGCGGACTGCGATGCGCTGGAGACGTCGTCCTCGAGCTCTCCGAGGCGGTTGTCGAGCCGCTGGAGGTCCTCACCCGAGGCGGCGTCGCGCACACCCCGCTCGAGCTCCGCCAGGCGCTCGTCCAGCGATCGCTGAAGCTCGCCGATGTCGGCCGCAACGCCGTTCTCCTCGTCACGCGGCTCGTCGCCGCTGGCGTCGATCAGGGCGATGAGCGCCACGGCGGTGGCCGCCACCGCCCAGACGCCGGCAACCGCCACCCAGCGCCGCAGCGTGCGCAGCTGCCCGACGCTGGCGGGGGCGTCGTCTGGCTGGACGGGCGGTTCCCCGGGCGCGGGCGGGCCCTCGCCCGTCACGCGGCCTGTCCCAGGTACTGCTGCCAGGCCGGCGGGATGACCGGGGCGGCGACGTGGATGAAGATCGTGGGGTTGGGGGCCCGCGGCGCGCGCTTGGGATGCATGTTGGCCTGGCGCGGCAGGCGGTCGCCCTTGCGCCGGTTGCACGGCACGCAGCAGGCCACGATGTTCTCCCACGTGGAGGGCCCGCCCTTGGAGCGCGGGATCACGTGGTCCACGGTGAGCGTGCCCCGCCCGCTGCCGCAGTACTGACAGGCCCAGAGGTCCCGGGCGAAGACGGCGCGGCGCGTGATCTTGCGCCGGTGCACGTTGCGCGGGACCTTCACGTAGGTGACCAGCCGGATGACGATCGGCTGGGGGAAGGTCATCGTCTCCGAGTGGAGGCTGTGCTCCCCGCGCTCGATGATCTCAGCGCGCTGCTTGAGCACGAGCACGGTGGCGCGGCGCACGGTGCACACGTTGATGGGCTCGTACGAGGCGTTGAGCACCAGCACCCGGCTCGAGGACCGTCCGCGCTGCCCCGCCGGGGAACCGGGCAGCGCGACGGGAGGGGCTGGGAGCGCGTCCCCCGTCGGTGGTTGCGCCGCTACGAGCCTGGAGGCCACGATGAGCGGCAGTGTAGCGGGCGTTCTCGCCGCTCCCTGCCGGTTACGCGGCCGCGGGATACGAGCCGAGCACGCGCAGCGTCTCCACCCGGGAGGCCATCGCGTCGAGTGCCTCGCGCACGCGCTGCTCGCCGGTCGAGCCCTCCAGGTCCGCGAAGAACATGTAGTGCCCGAGGCGCATCCGCCGCGGCCGCGACTCGATCCGGGTGAGGTTGATGCCCCGCTCCGAGAACTCGCTCAGCACGGCCACGAGCGCACCCGGCGACTCGTCGTTGAAGCCCCAGAAGACCACGGACGTCTTGGACGGCTCGCCGCGCTGCTCCGCGCCGGCCGGGGCCAGCCAGACGAAGCGGGTGAGGTTGCCGGCCTTGTCCTCGATGCCCTCCGCGAGCACCGTCCCGCCGTAGAGCTCGGCGGCCAGCCGCGCCCCGATCGCGGCCACGGGGGCCTCGGCGCCCACCGCCTGGCGGATGGCCTCGGCGGTCGACACGGCGCTCGAGCGCTCGGCGGCCGGCATCCGCTCGCGGAGGTAGCGGGCGCACTGGGCCATGGCCTGGGGGTGCGAGACCACGAGCCGCACCTCGGAGAGCTCGATCCGCTCGCGGGCGATCAGGCAGTGGGTGATGGGGTGGACGACCTCGGCCGCGATGCGCACGTCCTCGGCTTCGCCGGCGAGTGCGTCCAGCGTGGCGGCCACGCCACCCTCGAGCGAGTTCTCGATCGGGACCACGGCCCGGTCGGCATCGCCCTGCTGCACGGACATCACGGTCTCGTAGACCGTGGGCAGGGGCGCCGGCTCGTAGCTGGCGCCCAGGGCCGTGGGAGCCGAGGCCCTCAGAGCCTCCTCGGTGAACGTCCCGGCCGGCCCGAGGAAGGCGACCCGCATCTACTGGGCCGCGGGCGAGGCCCCGAGGGCGACGTCGATGGCCTGATGCTCCTCGGGCGAGAGCTCGAGCTCGGACTCGCCCTCGTGGACCTGCTTGACATACACCCGCGCCTGGTCGCGGTGGAGGATCGACGAGACCACCACTCCCGAGCGGTGGGCGTCGAGCAGCGCATACGAGCTGGACTGGCGGCCCGACATCTCGCCGTAGGCGTCGTAGCGCACGAGCGCCCGGTAGGCGATGCAGCCGTCGATGCGCGCCTCGGCGTCGGTCATCCGCGCGTCGCTCCGGCCAAGGGCGTCCTCCACCCACTCGCGCAGGTCGGTGAAGCCGGACTCCAGCCGGGCCGCGTGCGCCACGAGGTCCTGTTGCCCGGCCGGGCCGAGCACGGCGCTCTGCGCGGTCCGCAGGCGGCGCAGCTTGACCGCCAGGACCGTGGCGAGCACCAGCCCGGCGATGCCGATCCCGCCGGCGGCGAGGGCGACGATGCCGGTGGTGGAGGAGAGGTCGTCCATCGGGGCAGGCTACCGCCAGCGGCGCAGAAACCGAGCACGGCAAGGACGCAGGGAGCGACGGGAGCTGGACACGCGAGCGACTGAGGACGCCGCCGTGCGACGGTTTCTCAGCCGCTGAAGATGGCGCGGGCCTCGATGGAGTTGTTCTCGAGGTTCTCCTCGCCCGGGACCTGCTCGCTCTCGATCGTCACCTGCAGCGGCTCCCCGGTGGGCACCTCGGCGGCGATCGGGATGTTCACCTGCTCGGTGGCGCCGGCCGCGATGGTGTCGATGCGCTCCTCGAACTCCAGCGGGTCCCCGCCGCCGGAGATCGTGACCCGGACGGTGACGTCCTGCTCCTCGCTCTCGCCCTGGTTCTGGACGGAGACCTGGAACTGGAGGTCCTCGCTGGCCGCCAGCTCGACGGCGCCGCCGGCCGCGACCGTGGCCCCGGACGGCTGCACGGTGACGCCGGTGATCCCGGTGCCGTGCAGGCCGGGCGCCACCTCGCCGTCACCGCCGCCGCCGCCGCGGATGCGGTTTATGCGGTCGGCCACCGTGCTCGGCTCGAGCCAGTCGGTGTCCGGGAGGAAGCTGAGCTGCTCGCGGTCCTGGGGCAGCGTGACCTCCGCGAGCACCTCCTGCTCCTCGAGCGGCCCTCTCAGGTTGGGGATGACCCGCTCGATCATGATCACGTCGCTGGCCAGGAACTGGAGCATCTGGGTGGCGATGGCGGCCGTGGCCTCGCTGCGGCCCTCGTCCCCCAGCGCCGTGGGGATGGCGTCGCCGATCTCCGCGAGCCCGTCGCGCCGGAACTCCAGCGCGTCCACGAAGTAGCGGTTGGCCTCCTGGAGCTCGTCGGGTGGGCCGGCGTCCTGAGCGCGCTCCACCAGCTGCTCGGCCTCGGAGCGGAAGCCGTTGATCTGCTGCTCGACCTCCACCGGGCTCTCGCCGCCCTCGCGCAGGAGGTTGAAGAACGCCTCGCTCTGCTGGTCCGACGAGGCAGCCAGCTCGCTGACCTCCCCGGCGTAGTCCTTGAACGCCCGCTCCTGACGGGCATCGAGGCAGCCCCGGACGCCGAGCACCAGCAGGATCAGGAGCAGCACAACTCCGCCGCCCGCAATCGTGCGGCGGACCATGAGCGTCTGGCGGTCGGTGGGGGGACCACCGCCCCGCGGCGGGGGCCGCCGCGCGCTCCGACGGGGTGTGCCTTCGCGTTCGTCGAGAGAGGACAAGGGCGTCGCTCCGGGGAGCCTTCGGAGAGTCAAGTATGACCATTGCTGCGGCCGGTACCGCTCAGCAGGGCGTTCCGGGGCGGTTACCTTGACCGGCAGGGACCGCGCCGCCCACCCCGAAACGAGGACCCGGAATGGAACGCCCAGAGACCACGGAGGAGCTCCGCACGGAGCGGCTGGCGGGCGTTTCCGCCAGCGCGGACACGCGGGCCCTCGGGCGCTCGGCAGGCCCGGCGGCGGCTCGCTCCGAGGAGCTCGTGCTGGGGCGCTACCGGCTGGGCAGGCGCCTGGGGGCGGGCGGCTTCGGCGTGGTCTGGGCGGCCCTGGACGAGCGCTTGGAGCGCGAGGTTGCCGTGAAGGCGATTCCCCACGGCGAGGACTCCCGCGGGCCCGAGCGCGAGGCGCGCGCGGTGGCACGGCTCAACCACCCGGGCATCGTCGCGCTGTACGAGCTGGGCTCCGACGACGAGAACGTCTACCTGGTCTCCGAGCTCGTGCACGGCAGCACCTTCGGCGAGCTGGGCCGCGCCGGTGCGCTGTCGGACCGCGATGTGGCCCGGATCGGCCTCGCGCTCTGCGACGCCCTCGCGCACGCGCACGACAAGGGCGTGATCCACCGCGACGTCAAGCCCCAGAACGTCCTGGTGGCGGCCGAGCCCGCTGCCGGCGCGGGCTTCGCGAAGCTCGCCGACTTCGGCGTCGCGCACCTCGCGGGGGGCGATCCGCTCACGCGCACCGGGGACGTGGTGGGCACGCTCGCCTACATGGCGCCCGAGCAGGCCGAGGGCCAGCGCGTGACCCCGGCCGCCGACGTCTACTCGCTCGCACTCACGCTGTTCGAGGGCTGGACCGGCACGAACCCCGTGCGGGCAGCCTCGCCCGCGGCCACCGCGCGGCGCCTGGGCCGCCCGCTGCCGCCGCTCGGGCGCCTGCGCCGCGACCTGCCGGCCGGGCTCTGCGACGCGGTGGACGCGGCGCTGCACCCGTGGCCCGACCGGCGACCGGCGCTCGAGGAGCTCCGTGCGGCGCTGGCGTCCTCGGCGGGAACCCTGTCGGACGAGGGCGGGCTGGTGGAGCCGGGCACGATCGAGCGCTTCGGGCTGGCCACGAGCCGGCGACTGGCGGCGAGTGCTCCGGCCGGGCCCGTGGCGCGCGTGCTCGCCGGCCTGGCGGCCGGGGGACTGGGCGTCCTGGCCCTGGCCACCCTCGGCCCCGACCCGCTGCCCTTCTCGCCCCTTGCGGCGGGCGCGGTGGCGGCCGTGCTCGTGGCGCTGCTGCCGCGCCTGGGCTGGTTGGCCGCGGCGGCGGCCCTGGCAGCCTGGCTGGCCTCCGAGGGGGCCGTGCCCGGCACGGCGCTGGTGCTGGCCGCGGGGCTGGCGGCCGTGCCGCCGCTCCTGCCCCGCGCCGGGCGGCTCTGGTCCGCTCCGGCCGCCGCTCCGCTGCTCGGCGCCGCGGCGCTCGGGCCGATGTACGTGGCGCTCGCGGGCCTGGCCGGCGGGCCCTGGCGCCGCGCCGGCCTGGGCGCCGCGGGCTTCGTCTGGCTGGCCCTGGCGGAGGTGGTCAGCGGCGACGCGCTGCTGTTCGGCCCACCCGGCGACGCCCTGGCACGGGCTGCGTGGGAGGGCTCGCTCGGCGACGCCGCGGGCGACGCTCTGCTGCCGCTCGTGACCACCCCCGCACTCGCGCCCGTGCTGGTGTGGGCGGCGTTCGCGGCCGCGCTGCCACTGGCGGTCCGCGGCCGCTCCCTCGCGCTCGACACGCTGCGCGGCGCGGTCTGGGCCGCCGGCCTCGTGGCGGCCCACAGCGGGCTGGGCGAGCTGCTCGCGGCGGAGGTTGAGCTGGCCGGCGCGCGGGGCGCGGTGGCGGGGACGCTGCTGGGGCTGGCCGCGGCGGTCGCGAGCGTGGCGGTGTCACCTAGGATGGACGCCGAATGAGCGTGCTCCGCAACCTGGAGGCCAAGCTCGAGGGCCTCGTAGAGGGCGCGTTCAGCCGCGCCTTCAAGTCCGAGGTCCAGCCCGTCGAGATCGCCCACAAGCTCGCCAAGGAGATGGGCGAGCACAAGACGGTCTCGGTGTCGCGCACGTACGTTCCCAACCACTACCGCGTCTTCCTCTCGCCCAAGGACCGCGAGCAGTTCGCCAGCTACGAGGACGCCCTGCGCAAGGAGCTGTCGGACTACCTCCTCGAGCATGCCCGGGACGAGGGGCTGGCGCTCACCAGCCGGCCCCAGGTGGAGCTGGAGACCGACGACCGGCTGGGTCTCGGCGAGTTCGGGATCCAGGCCCAGCTCGTCCAGGCCGCCGAGGACGACGGCGAGGAGCTGCCCCCGAGCCAGGGTGAGTTCGGCAACACGATGGTCTACTCCGTGGACCGCGAGGCGCGGCCGCTGCTCGAGGAGCTCCACGGCCAGGCCATCCTGCGCGACGGGGACCGCCGGCGCGCGCTGAGCGGCGAGCGGATGCTGCTGGGCCGGAGCCGGGAGTGCGACGTGCGCATCGACGATCCCAACGTCTCCCGCCACCACGCCGAGGTGCGGCGAGCCGAGGGGGGCTGGGTCGTGGCCGACCTCGGCTCCACCAACGGCATCAAGGTCAACGGCCACCGGGTGGAGTCGGCCCGTCTCTCGCCCGGCGACGAGATCATGCTCGGAGTCACCCGGCTGACGTTCGACGTCGAGTAGCCGCCCCGCACCGGATGGACGACCCGATCGCCGTCGCGCTCAAGTTCGGCTTCCTGGCCGTCCTCTACCTGTTCCTGCTCTGGGTGGCGCGCAGCTCGGTGCGCGACCTGGCGCGCAGCGCCGGGCCCGATGACGTGCCGGCGCCCGACGCCGCCGAGCCGGAGCCGCGCAGGCGCCGGCGCGAGCCCGCCGGGCCGGACCTGCGGGCGGGCGTCGCACCGCGGCTGGAGGTGCTCGCCGCGATGGGGTATGAGCCGGGAATGCGCTTCGAGATCGGCGAAGGGGCCACAATGGGGCGCGCCGACAGCTCGGACATCCCGATCGACGATCCTTTCGCGTCGTCGGCACACGCAAGGATCTTCCCTCGCGGGCAGTTCATGTATATCGAGGACATGGGAAGCACGAACGGCACTTACCTGAACGGGCGGCAGCTCCGGCGAGCCGAGCAGCTCAAGGTGGCCGACGTCGTGCGGATCGGTGAGTCCGAGTACAGGTACCAGGAGTGAGCGTGCAGATCGTCGAGGAGTTCGGCCTGACCGACGTCGGGCGCCAGCGCAGCGGCAACGAGGACAACTACTTCGAGGCCCCGCCGCTGTTCGCCGTGGCCGACGGCATGGGCGGCGCGCGCGCCGGGGAGGTGGCCTCGAAGCTGGCCGTCGAGGTGTTCGCCGAGGAGCGCGACGGCGGCGACTCCGCCGAGGCGCTGCTCGAGGCGCTGGCCAAGGAGGCCAACCGGCGCATCTACGACCTCGCCCAGAAGGACGAGTCGCGCGCCGGGATGGGCTGTACGCTCACGTCCGCGCTCGTGGGTGACGGGGAGATCACGATCGGTCACGTGGGCGACAGCCGCGCCTACCGCCTGCGCGGCGAGGACTTCGAGCAGATCACGCGCGACCACTCCCTCGTGGAGGAGCTCGTGCGCCAGGGCAAGCTCACCGCCGAGGAGGCGGAGGTGCACCCGCAGCGCTCGATCATCACGAGGGCGCTGGGTCCCGAGCCGGACGTGGAGGTGGACTCCTACACGCACCCGGCCAAGGCCGGCGACGTGTACCTGCTGTGCTCGGACGGCCTCACCGGCATGGTCACCGACGAGCGCATCACGGAGATCCTGCTGGCCCGCTCTTCGCTCGAGCAGGCCGCGCAGGAGCTCATCGACGCGGCCAACGAGAACGGCGGTCGCGACAACATCACCGTGGTCCTGTTCCGCCTGGGCGAGGGCGACGAGGACGCCGACGACCCGGACACGCTCTCGGGACGCGAGACCAACGTGACGCTCACCGTGGACGACGTGCGGGCGGCGGCGGCCACCACCAAGGCGTCGCCCACCCAGACCACCAAGCCGAGCGACGCCCGAGACGCCACTCGTGTCGGCGACAACACGATGCTGATGGACGCCGAGTCGGCGGCCGCTGCCCGCGCGTCGCCACCCTCGCCCCGCCGCGCACCGCGCCGCCGCCGGCGCGCGGTGACCGTCGTGATCCTCGTGCTCGTGATCTCGGCGGTGCTGGCCGGGCTGTACGTCGGCAGCCGGCAGTTCTGGTTCGTCGGCACGGACGACCAGGGACTGCTCACCCTCAACCGAGGGCTGCCATACGAGCTCCCCCTCGGCATCGAGCTCTACACCGAGGAGTACGTCTCGAGCGTGCCCGCGAGCTCGATCCGCAACGAGCGGCGGCGCGAGAACGTCCTCGACCAGCAGCTCCGCGAGCGCGGGGACGCGGTCGACCTCATCCAGAGCTACGAACGTCCGCTGACCGGGTCATAGGAGCGCGCTGAGCGATGTCCGCACGCGCCCGCGAGTTCGTCGGGTTGGTACCGGTCTCCCTCCTGGTCACCGGGGGCTTCACCGCCGTGCTCATCACGCGCTCCGACGTGATCGAGAACGTGACCCTCACCTACGGAGCCATCTTCCTCGGGCTGGCGGTGGTGGGGCACCTGTTCATCCGCGCGCGGCTGCCGGATGCCGATCCGCACCTGTACCCGCTGGCTGCGCTGCTGGCGGCCTTCGGCCTGGTGATGATCTACCGGATCGACGAGGCCAAGGCCGGCGAGCAGGCCGTGGTGTTCGGGATCGGGCTCGCGCTGTTCTGCGCCACGATCGTGCTGCTGCGAGACCACCGGGTGCTCGAGCGCTACCGCTACACGATCGCCGCCGCGGGCATAGCGCTGCTGCTCTCGCCGCGCCTGCCGGGCATCGGCGAGCAGGTGAACGGCGCCTACCTCGCCGTGAGCGTGGGGCCGCTGTCCTTCCAGCCGGCCGAGTTCGGCAAGCTCGCCATCGTCATCTTCCTGGCCAGCTATCTCAATGACACGCGCGAGGTGCTCGTGCGCGGGCGCATCCCGCGAATCAGCCTGAAGCACCTCGGGCCGCTGCTGGTGGTCTGGGGCGCGGCCATGCTCATGCTCGTCGTCATCCGCGACCTGGGCAGCTCGCTGATGTTCTTCGGCGCCTTCCTCGCGCTGCTGTACGTGGCCACGGCGCGGCTGTCGCTCGTGGCGGCGGGCTTCGGCATGTTCGCGGCGGGCGCCTGGTTCTTTGCCAACACGGTCGGCCACGTGCGCGACCGCGTGGACATCTGGCTCGATCCGTTCGCCCCCGGCGTGGTGGACGACGAGGGCTACCAGATCGCCCAGTCCCTGTTCGCGCAGGCCGACGGCGGGCTGTTCGGCGTGGGCTTCGGCGAGTCGCTGCTGCGGGTGACCACGCCGGCGGGCGACACCCTGCAGCTCCTGCCCGCGGCCGAGACCGACCTCATCTACTCGATCATCGTCAACGAGCTCGGGCTGTTCGGCGCCTGCGCGGTGATCCTCACCTACCTGCTGTTCGCCGCACGCGGCTTCAAGACCGCCGTGCTCGCCGGGGACGGCTTCTCCAAGCTGCTGGCCGCCGGGCTCACCGCGGTGTTCGCCCTGCAGGTGTTCGTGATCGTCGGCGGCGTCACGCGCGTGATCCCGCTCACGGGCGTCACGCTGCCGTTCATCTCGTTCGGCGGCAGCTCGCTCGTGGCCAACTTCGTGCTGCTGGCGCTGTTGCTGATCGTGTCCGACCACGCCCGCCGCGACCGCGCCGGGTTCCGGGGGGGATTGGTCTGAACCGCCAGATCTCCCACCTCATGACGCTCGTGGTGCTGCTGTTCGCGCTGCTCGTGGTGTTCACCTCGCGCTGGTCGGTGTTCGAGGCCGAGAGCCTCGAGAACGAGTCGGCCAATCGCCGCCCGCTGATCGAGCAGGCGCAGATCCCGCGCGGCATCATCACCGCCACCGACGGCACGGTGCTGGCGCGCAACCAGCAGCGCGGCAGCGGCAGCTCGGCGATCTTCACCCGGCTGTATCCGCAGAACGAGCTGATGGTCCACGCGATGGGGTACTCGTTCATCGACCGCGGCCAGGCGGGCACCGAGCAGTTCCGCAACGACGCGCTCGCCGGTCTGTCGGACGAGTTCTCCACGATCCTCGACGAGCTCACGGGCGGCGTGGACGCGGGCGACGACGTGCGCCTCACGCTCGACCCCGACGTCCAGCGGGCCGCGGTGGCGGCCCTCGGCGGGCGCAGGGGCGGCGTGGTGGCCATCGAGCCGAGCACCGGCCGCGTGCGGGCCATGGTCAGCGTGCCCCAATACGACCCCAACACGATCCCGGACAACTTCGCCGAGCTGGCGAGCGATGACGAGAGCTCCCCGCTGCTCAACCGCGCCACACAGGCCACCTATCCGCCGGGCTCGACCTTCAAGGTGGTCACCGCCACGGCGGCGCTCGACACGGGCGAGTTCACGCCGAGCTCCACGTTGGACGGCAGCTCGCCGCAGGAGATCTCGGGCGTTGACCTCTCCAACTGCTGCACGGAGGGGTCCGGCGACTTCGGCCCGCTCCCGTTCTCCACCGCGCTGCAGAGGTCGGTGAACACCGCGTTCGCGAACGTGGGCGTGCAGATCGGCCGCGGCACGCTCGTGGAGTACATGAAGCGCTTCGGGTTCTACGAGGACCCGCCGCTGGACTACCCCGACGGCCAGATGGCTCCGAGCGGGATCTTCAACAGGGACGGCGAGCTGGTGGAGGACGGCTTCGACGTGGGCCGCGCCGCCATCGGCCAGGGCGGCGCCGAGGGCCAGACGCGGGCCACGCCGCTGCAGATGGCCATGGTGGCTGCGGCGATCGGGAACGACGGCGTGCTGATGGAGCCGCGCCTGACCGAGCGCATCGTGGCGCCGGACGGGCGCGTGGAGGAGCGCGTGGAGCCTGAGGAGCACCGGCGCGTGATGAAGGAGGAGACCGCCGCCCAGATGCAGCAGCTGATGCGCGGGGTGGTGCAGAGCGGGACCGCCGCGGGCACGGGCCTGGACGAGTTCCAGGCCGCCGGCAAGACCGGCACCGCCGAGGTGGCCGACCACAACCAGGCGTGGTTCATCACCTTCGCCCCCGCCGACGACCCGCAGATCGCGATCGCCGCGACGGTCGAGGAGACCCAGGGGCAGGGCGCCAGCGTTGCCGCGCCGATCGCCAGGCGGGTGCTGCAGGAGATTCTCGGGTAGGCGGATGGCAGAGGTCGCGGACAACACCCTCATCGACGGCCGTTACCGGATCACGAGCAGGATCGGGTCGGGCGGCATGGCCGACGTCTACGCCGCCGAGGACACCCACCTCGGCCGCGACGTGGCGATCAAGGTCCTCTACCGCCGCTTCGCCCAGGACGACGAGTTCGTGGAGCGCTTCCGGCGTGAGGCCAAGTCCGCCGCCGGCCTCCAGCACCCCAACGTGGTGAACGTCTTCGACCGCGGCGAGCACGACGGCACCTACTACATCGCGATGGAGCACCTGCGCGGCCGCACGCTCAAGGAGATCGTGTCCAGCGAGTCGCCGCTCGACGAGACGCGCGCCATCGACCTCGCCATCCAGATCCTGCGGGCGGCAGGGTTCGCCCACCGCCGAGGCGTGATCCACCGCGACTTCAAGCCCCACAACGTCATCGTGGACGACGCCGACGGCGCCAAGGTCACCGACTTCGGCATCGCGCGCGCCGGTGCCTCCGAGATGACCGAGACCGGTTCGATCATGGGCACCGCCCAGTATCTCTCCCCCGAGCAGGCCCAGGGCCACGGCGTCACCGCGCAGTCCGACCTCTACTCGATCGCCGTGATCCTGTACGAGCTGCTGGCCGGCCAGGTCCCCTTCGACGGTGAGAGCGCCGTCTCGGTGGCGCTCAAGCACCTCAACGACGCTCCGCCGCCGCTGTCGGCGCTGCGGGCGGGTGTCCATCCGGGGCTGGAGGGCGTGGTCATGCGCGGCCTGGCCAAGCACCCGGAGCAGCGCTTCGCCGACGCCGACGAGCTGATCGCGGTGCTCGAGGACGTCCGCGAGCAGATCCAGGCCGGCGAGGGCTACGGCGGGCAGACCGCCATGTTCCCGGCGCCCATGGAGACCGCCGAGTCCGCCCTGCCCGAGGAGCGGCGCCGCCGCCGCCGCTGGCCCTACGTGGCGCTCGGACTTGTGGGGCTGGCCCTCATCGCCGCAGCCGTCTACGCCATCACGCGCCCGGAGGAGGTGGCGGTCCCCGACGTGGTGGGCGGCACGCTGCTCGAGGCCGCTACCCGGCTCGAGGGTGAGGGCTTCGAGGTGGAGGCCCAGCGGGTGCAGGACCAGGCGCCGGTGGACGAGGTCATCCGCCAGGACCCGCGCGGCGGCGCGAAGGCCGACGAGGGCTCCCAGGTGACGCTGACCGTGTCCAACGGGCCCGGGCAGGCGCGCGTGCCCTCGGTGGAGGGCCGGCCCCGTGGGGAGGCGGTGGAGGAGCTCAACGACAAGGGCTTCGACGTCACCGTGGACGGTGAGGCCAGCGACGACTTCGATGACGGCATCGCCATCCGCACCGTCCCCGAGGGCGGCGAGCTGGCCGACCGCGGCGAGCGCATCCGGCTGTTCGTGAGCACCGGCCCGGAGAGCGTGAGCGTGCCCGACGTCGTGGGCTCCAGCGAGCGCTCCGCCGAGTCCAGGCTGGAGCGCGCCGGGTTGCTCGTGGACGTGGAGGAGGAGGCGTCCGGGTCCGACGAGGGCACGGTCATCCGCCAGGCGCCGGGGCCGGGCGCGGAGGTGGACAGCGGCACGCGGGTGACGATCGTGGTCTCCACCGGCCGCGAGGAGGTCGAGGTCCCGTCGGTGCTCGGCCAGTCGCTGCGCGAGGCGCGCGCGACGCTGCGCGACGCCGGCTTCGAGGTGGACGCGGACGAGCGAGCCGTGGACTCGCCCGCCGAGGACGGCGTGGTCGTAGACCAGCGCCCGGGCGGCGGCAGCGAGCGCCGGCGCGGGGACACCGTGACGATCTTCGTCGGGCGCTTCGAGGAGCCGGAGCCGCCGCCCACGCCGCCGCCGCCGCCCGACGCGGGCACGCCTTGAGGGTCTGTGTCCTGGCCGGCGGGCGCTCGAGCGAGCACGACGTGTCGCGGGCCTCCGCCGCGGCGGTGTCCGAGGGGCTGCGGGCCGGCGGCCACGAGGTCGTGGCGGTGGACTGCGAGCGCGACGGGTCCTGGCGCCACGACGGCCGAGCCCTGGCGGTGGAGCCCGGTGGCGGGCTGCTCGGCGCCGACGTCGTCTTTCCCGTGCTCCACGGGCCCTTCGGCGAGGACGGCACGGTGCAGGGGCTGCTCGAGATCGCCGACGTGGCCTACGTGGGCGCGGGCGTCCTGGCCTCGGCGCTGTGCATGGACAAGGTCACGTTCAAGGAGCTGATGGCCCGTGCGGGCGTGCCACAGGTCAAGTACGCCGCGGTGCGCGAGGGGGGCGGCATCGAGGCCGTGGCCCGCCTGGGGCTGCCGGTGTTCGTCAAGCCGGCCCGCCTGGGCTCGTCGGTGGGGATCTCGAAGGTGTCGGGCGCGCACGAGCTGCGCCGCGCGATCGAGGACGCGCACCGGCACGACGCGCTCGTGATCGCGGAGGCGATGGCGCACGGCACCGAGGTGGAGTGCTCGGTGATCGGCAACGGGCAGCCCGAGGCCTCGCAGCCGGGCGAGATCGTGATCGAGAGCGAGTGGTACGACTACGAGGCCAAGTACACGCCCGGCGGTATGGAGCTGGTGGTGCCCGCCCGCATCCCCACCGAGACGGCGCAGCGCGTGCGCGAGCTGGCCGTGCAGGTCTTCCTGCTGGTGGACTGCGCCGGCCTGGCGCGCGTGGACTTCTTCGTGACCGACGACGGCGAGGTGCTGGTGAACGAGCTCAACACCATGCCCGGGTTCACCGAGACCAGCGTGTTCGCCAAGCTCTTCGAGGCCTCCGGCGTGCCCTATCCGGAGCTGTGCGACCGGCTCGTGGCGCTCGCGCTGGAGCGCCACGCGGAGCGCCGCAAGCACGCCTTCTAGCTCTAGCGAAGCAGGCTCAGCTCCGCGATCGCGGCCTGGCCCTCGTCGGGGAGCTCGGTGATCCAGACGAGGTAGTGGCGGTACTCGCGGCCGCGGGTGTCGAGCTCGACCTCCGTCTCCTGGTCGGCCGTGAACGGCTGGCTGACGGGCGTCCAACCGTCGATGTCCGAGGCCACGCCGTTGGAGGCGTAGATCCGGGCCCGCCAGCCCGTGATGGAGTTCACGAGGTCGAAGCGCCGTGCCGTGATCTGTCCGCCGGCGTCCACGTAGAGGCCCACGCCGGACTTGTTCACGCCATCGAGGCCGCCGCGGTAGGTCTCGGTGTCCCACACGGTGCCCACGTTGCCGTCGATCACGTTGCGCACCTGGCCCGGGTGCTCCTCGGCATCGTCGCTCTCGGGGTCGTAGTCGTTCGGCGCGTCGGCGTCCAGCCGCACGGCCTCCAGGCCCCCGGCCGGCTGGGGCGTGGCCCCGCCGGGGCTGCCGCGCTCGGTCCGGCCGGCCAGGACCACGACGATCGCGGCGGCCGCGGCCAGGGCGAGCAGCGTGATCACCAGCACGCGCCTGGGCCGGCGCAGGCGCATCGGCACGAAGTCGGCGGTGTCGCCGCGCAGCGCGCGCAGCACGGTGGTGGCCTCGCCGCTCGAGCGGCCGCTGCGAGCCACCTCGATGGCAAGCGCCTGCTCGAGGTCCTCCACCATCTCGGTGGTGCTGGTGTAGCGGTTGCGCATCTCCTTCGCGGTGGCCTGCTCCACCACGGCGGCCAGGCTGGCCGAGACGTCGGGACGCAGGTGCTGCACGTCGGGCATGGGCTCGCGGACGTGCTTCATGGCCACGGCCACCTGGGTGTCCGCCTTGTAGGGGATGTCGCCCGTGAGCATCTCGAACAGGCAGATGCCGAGCGCGTAGACGTCGGACTGCTCGGTGACGGGCTCGCCGAGCGCCTGCTCGGGGGCCACGTAGTCGGTGGTGCCCAGCACGCGCCCGGCCTGCGTGAGCCCGTCCTGCTCGAGGCTGCGGGCTATGCCGAAGTCGGTGACCTTGGCGCGGCCCTCGCCGTCGATGAGCACGTTCTGGGGCTTGACGTCGCGGTGCACGATCCGCTCGGCGTGCGCGGCGGCGAGCGCGCGGCCCATCTCGATCGCGTAGGCGACCGCCTCGGCGATGGGCAGCATCCCCAGCCGCCGGATCCGCTGCTTGAGCGTCTCGCCCTCGACGTACTCGAAGACGATGTAAGGATGGCCGTCGTCCTCGCCCGCGTCGATGACCGTGACCACGTGGGGGTGGGAGAGGCTCGCGGCGTTGCGCGCCTCGCGGCGGAAGCGCTCGAGCTGGTCGGGCTCCTCCGAGATGTCGGCGTGCATGAGCTTGATGGCAACCCAGCGCTCGAGGGTCTCGTCAAAGGCCCGGTAGACGGTGGACATGCCGCCGGAGCCCACCTGTTCCTCGAGCCTGAACCGACCGTTGAGAAGGGTGCCGATCACGTTGTTGTCTATTTTGCGCGTTCGGGTGGCCGTCAACGTCCGCTACATCACCGATCCGGGCTGCATCTGGTCCTGGACCACCGAGCCCGTCGTCCGCCGGTTGATGACGGAGTTCGGCGACAGCCTGTCATGGACCTTCGTCATGGGGGGTCTCGCTCGCGACATCTCCGAGCCGGAGGAGTACGTGGGGGAGTGGCTCGACGTGGCGGCCGAGACCGGAATGCCCAACGACCCGGGGCTCTGGCTCGAGGGTCCCATCGCCACCACATACCCCGCCTGCATGGCCGTGATCGCCGCATCTGAGCAGGCCGATGACGCCGGCTACCGCTACCTGCGGGCGCTGCGCGAGGGCCTGGTGTGCTTCCGGCGCAAGCTCGACACCACCGAGGCGCTGGTCGAGGAGGCCCGGGGCGCGGGCCTCGACGTGAAGCGCTTTCGCATCGACCTCGGCTCGCACGGCCCGGTGGAGGCCTTCGGCAGGCACCTCGACGAGGCGCGCGGCGTCCCCGACGAGATGAAGGCGCCCGGGAAGGACCGCGTGTCGTTCCCGAGCATGCGCTTCGGCGCCGACCACTGGGTGCTCGGCCCCCAGGCCTACGAGGACTACGCGGAGGCCGCCCGGGCGGAGGGCGCGCAGCCTTCGGGCGCCGAGCGCCCCGGCGTGCTGGACGCGTTGCGCCGCTTCGGCCGGATGGCGCCGACGGAGGTGGAGGCCGTCTGCGGCCTGCCGGGGCCGCGGGCGCACGCGGAGCTGTGGGGGCTGGTGTCGGAGTGGAAGGCCCGGCCGGTGCCTGTGCTGTCGGGGCACCTGTTCGAGCCGGCGTGAGAAAGCTCTCATCTCCGGCTCATGCGGCCCTCACGGGTCCTGCGTCCTAGGCAGGCCGGAAGCCCTGGCCAGCCTTGCCGATGAGGCCGGAGGCCGGCAGCTCCACCACGCCCGCCGTGGCCGTGGCCCGGCCGATGACCGCGGCGCCGGGGTGGCGGCGCCCGAGCATCTCGGCGGCCTCCGCGGCGTCGCCGTCGGGCACGACGCAGCAGAAGCCGCAGCCCATGTTGAAGACCTCCATCAGCTCGGCCTCGTCCGCGCCGGAGCGCTCGGCGATGAGCGCGAGCACGGGCGGCGGCGGCAGCGGGGCGTCGATCCGGTAGCCCACGGGCGCGTCCAGCCGCAGCAGGTTGAGGAGGCCGCCGCTGGTGACGTGGGCCAGCCCGCGGACCTCCACGCCGGACTCCAGCAGCTCGCGCACCGCCCGAACGTAGATCACCGTGGGCTCGAGCAGCGCCTGGCCCACCGTGCGCCCGCCGAGCTCCGGGGGCGTCTCGTCGAGGTCGGTGAGCGTGTTGCGGGCCAGCGTGAAGCCGTTGGAGTGCACGCCGCTGGACGGCAGGCCGATGACCGCGTCTCCCGGATGGATCGCCGAGCCGTTGACCACCTGGTCGAGGTCCACCAGGCCGACACACGTGCCCACGAGGTCGAAGCCGCCGGGGGACGGGTGGCCGCGGATGAGCTCGGGGAGCACGGCCAGCTCACCGCCGGGGATCTCGATGCCCGCGTCCTCGGCGCCCGCGCGCAGGCCCACGGCGATCTGGCGCAGCCGCTCGGGGTCCGCCTCCTCGACCGCGACGTAGTCGAGCACCGCGATCGGGTCGGCGCCCACGCAGATGACGTCGTTGACGTTCATCGCGATGCAGTCGATGCCCACGCTGTCGAGCTTGCCCAGCTGCTCCGCGACGATGATCTTCGTGCCCACGCCGTCCGTGGACAGGGCGAGGCCGCGCTTGTCGTCCAGCCGCAGCACCGCGGCGTAGTGGCCGCTGCCCACCAGCGAGCGCGAGGGGCGCCCCGGGTCGATGGCCCGCAGCACCTCCACGATGCTCGCGACGGCGCGGTCGGCCTGGTCGGTGTTCACCCCGGCACGGGCGTAGGCGCTGTCGCTCATCGCGTGGATTGAATCGCACCTCGCGGTGCCGTGCTCAGGGGGTCAGGTCATGCGCTGCACCGGGAGCTTCGCTCGAGTTCCGTTGCAGCGCATGACCTGACCCCCTTGAGAGTGCTGCCAGTCCGATGGCGATTCGGTACGCCGCGAAGGGTCTGTAGGAGCGGGCGTTGTCCACGGCCTCCACGATCCTGGCCGAGGCGAGCGTGGAGGCGAACGCGGCGGCTGCTCCCACAGAGAGCGCTCCTGCCGTTCCCGGCGGCAGGCCGCGCCGGGCCAGGCGCGCTCCCTTCAGCGCCGTGGCCCCGAGGATGATCGGCAGGGCGGCGCGGCGCGAGAGGCGGCTGGCGTCGCGGCGGCGGAAGCGCAGCAGGCGAGCCGCGGTGAGGGTGGCGCCGTTGCGGGAGACGCCGGGGATCAGCGCCGTGGCCTGCGCCAGCCCGATGACCAGGTGGTCTCGCACCGTGGCTTCGTCCCCGGGCCGCCGGGCCGGCGCGCGGTCCGCCCACCAGAGCAGGGCGCCCGCCGCCACCTGCGCCGCGGCCACCGTCCGGACGGTGCCCAGCCGGCGCTCGATCGGCCGCTCGAAGGCCAGGCCCGCCGCGGCGGCCGGTGCGAACTCCACCGCCACGTGGACGGCCCGTCGCAGGGTCATGCCGCGCACCACGCCGGCGACCTCGTCGCGCAGCACCCAGGCGAGTGCGGCGGCCGTGCCGGCGTGAAGCGCCACCTCGAACGACTTGCGCAGCTCGGGATCGACGTCGGCGTAGGGCCAGCCGAGCAGCTCCGGCACGAGTGCGATGTGCCCCGAGCTCGACACCGGCATGAGCTCCGCGGGCCCCTGGAGGGCGCCGAGGGCCAGGGCGTGCCGGAGACCGAGCAAGGCCGCCAGTAGGCTAGTTCGCCGCGTGCGCATCTGGGTCGACCTCACCAACAGCCCGCACGTCCTCGTCCTGGCGCCGCTCATCGAGATCATGCGCTCGGACGGGCACGAGGTGGAGGTCACCGCCCGCGACTTCGCCCAGACGCTGGAGCTGTGCGACCGCCTCGGGGTCGAGCACACCGCAGTCGGCCGCCACCGCGGCGGGAGGCTCGGCAGCAAGGCCCGGGGCCTTGTGTCGCGCTCCCTCGCGCTGGCGCGCTGGGCCCGTGGGCGGCGCTTTGACCTGGCCCTGGGTCACGGCTCGAACGACGTGACGGTCGCCGCCGCGCTGCTGCGCATGCCCAGCGCCACGGCCTTCGACTACGAGTGGGCCACGGTGCAGCACAACGTGAACTGCCGGCTGGCGCGCGCCGTGGTGGTGCCCGACGCCATCCCGCCCGGGCGGCTCGAGCGCTACGGCGCGCGCGGCAAGCTGCGCCGCTACCCGGGGCTGAAGGAGGAGTACTACCTGGCGGGCTTCGAGCCCGACCCCGCGGTGCTGGGCGAGTTGGGTCTCGATCCCGCCGAGCCGCTCGTCGTCGTGCGCACGCCACCGGACGTCTCGCTCTACCACCGCTTCGAGAACGACCTCTTCGGCCAGGTGCTCGAGCGCCTCCACGGCGGCCAGGCCGTGGTGCTCCCGCGCACCCCGGAGCAGCGCGAGGAGCTGGCGCGCGCGGGCGGCTTCATCGTGCCCGAGCGCGCCGTGGACGCGCCCAGCCTCGTGGCCTACGCCGACCTGGTCGTCTCGGCGGGCGGTACCATGAACCGCGAGGCGGTCGCGCTCGGGACCCCGGTGTACACCACGTTCGAGGGGCGTCTGGGCGCGGTCGACGAGCAGCTGCTCGCCGATGGGCGGCTGCGCAGGCTGACCGATCCCTCGCAGGTCAGCGTCGAGAAGCGCGCCGCAACGAGCGATGAGCGCGTCCGTCGCGACCCTCGCGAGCTGGTGAGGCTGCTGCTGTCCGCCCTACCATGACCCGTTCCCCTGTGAAGGCCCGGCTCACCTCATCCGTGAACCTCCGCCGCTCGGTGCAGGTGGCCATCGACGCCGCCCTGCTCTCGCTGGCGTACTGGCTGGCGTTCATGCTGCGCTTCGACGCGGGAGTGCCCGAGCGCTACGAGGAGCTCCTCACCGAGACGATCGTCTTCGTGGTGCTCGGCAAGCTCGCGATCTTCGCGCTGTTCGGGCTCTACCACAAGCTCTGGCGCTTCGTGGACCAGCAGGACTTCGAGTCGATCGTCAAGGCGGCGGTGGTCTCCACCCTGGTGCTGATCGGCGGCCTGTTCCTCGCGCCGGTGGACACCGACCCGCCGCGCAGCGTCATCGCGCTCGACTTCCTCATCGCCCTCGCGCTCGTCGCGGGCACCCGCTACGTCGTGCGGATGGCCAACGAGCGCAACCGCCGCATCCCCCAGAAGGGGGCGCGCGAGGTGCTGGTGGTGGGCGCCGGCAACGGCGGCCAGTCGGTGGCGTGGGAGATGCGGCGCAATCCCGAGCTCGGCACCGTCCCGATCGGCTTCGTGGACGACGACCCGCGCAAGCGGGGCATGCGCATCGCCGGCCTCAAGGTGCTCGGCGCCACGGGCGACCTCCCGCGCGTGCTCGACGACGCCGAGCCGGACGAGGTCGTGATCGCCATCCCGTCGGCGCCCGGCGTGGTGCGCCAGAAGGTGGTCACCGCCTGCCGCGAGCGCGGCATCCCCGTGCGCACGCTCCCCACGGTCTTCGAGATCCTCTCGGCCGGCACCGACCTCATCCGCCAGGTGCGCGAGGTGCGCGTGGAGGACGTGCTGGGCCGCGAGCCCGTCCGGGTGGAGATCGACCGCGTGGGCGCCTACCTCTCCGGTGACGTGGTGCTCGTCACGGGCGCGGGGGGCTCGATCGGCTCGGAGCTGTGCCGCCAGATCGCGCGCGTGGGCCCTCGCAAGCTCGTGCTCGTCGAGAACGCCGAGAACGCGCTGTTCGAGATCCGCCGCGAGCTCGAGGAGGACCGTCACTTCCGCAACGCCGTCGCCGTGCTGGCCGACTGCAAGGACGCCGTGCGCATCAGCGAGGTGTTCGCCGAGTACGGCCCCGACGTGGTGTTCCACGCCGCCGCCTACAAGCACGTGCCGCTGATGGAGGAGAACCCCGTCGAGGCCGTGCGCAACAACGCGGTGGGCACCCGCCTGGTGGCCGCCGCCGCGGGCGAGTCGGGCGCGTCGCGCTTCGTGCTGGTCTCCACCGACAAGGCGGTCACGCCCGCCACAGCCATGGGCGCCTCCAAGGCGCTCGCCGAGTGGGCGGTGGAGGCCGCGCAGCACCGCTACCCGGACACACGCTTCACCACCGTCCGCTTCGGCAACGTGCTCGGCTCGTCGGGCTCGGTGGTGCCGATCTTCCGCCGCCAGATCGCCGCGGGCGGACCGGTGACGGTCACCGACGCCAAGATGAGCCGCTACTTCATGACGATCCCCGAGGCGGTGCAGCTCATCATCCGCTCAGGGGCCCTCGGGGACGGCGGCGACGTCTACGTGCTCGAGATGGGCGACCCGGTGAAGATCGTGGACCTGGCTCGCAACATGATCCGCCTGTCCGGGCACGAGCCCGACACCGAGATCGCCATCGAGTTCGTCGGGCGCCGCCCCGGCGAGAAGGTCCACGAGGAGCTCTTCAATCCCGACGAGCGGCCCCAGCCCACCCACGCGGAGAAGATCCTGGTGGCCGAGCGCGACCCGCTCGACCCCTCCTGGGTGGAGTCCGCGTTCGCGCGCGTCGAGGAACTCGTGTACAACGGGGACGCCCCGGCGCTGGCCCGCACGGTGGCGGAGCTCGCCGCCGAGCGCTCCACCGCGGGATTGGCGACGCCCGAAGAGGGGGCTACCGTCTAACGATGCCCGAGATCGTCGAGCAGATCGGTTCCTACGCGGGATTCGCCGCGGTGGTGGGCCTTGCCGTGCTCTCCGCGCTGTACTTCTCCCAGGCGCGCGACGTCAGGCGCCTGCGCGAGTGGGCGGGCCGCGCGCCCGAGCGCGAGCCCGCCGAGAAGGCGGCGATCCAGGCTCGCGCCCAGGCTTCCGCGCAGGCCGCTCAGCAGCGCGTGCAGGCCAAGCCCCAGCCTCAGCAGCAGCAGGCCGCGCAGGGGGGCAAGCCCGGCGCGCAGCCCGGCAAGCCGGCCCCGGCGTCGGCCGCCGCCACCGCCACCGCCGCGCCCGCCACAGGCGCTCCCAAGCCAGGAGCCCCCAAGCCGGGAGCCGCCACGCCGGGAGCCCCCACGCCGGGAGCGGCCACGCCGGGAGCCAAGCCGGGAGCGGCCAAGCCCGCCGGTGCCAACGGCGGCCCGGGCGGTCCCGGCAAGGCGCCGCCGGTCGGCGGCACGCCGCGGGTGCCCGCCGCGCAGCAGACCGCCATCCTGCCGCCGGCGGCCAAGGCGCGCCCGCCCTGGTACCGGCGGGCCTCGCTGCCCGAGCCGCGCTATCTCGCGCTCATCGTCGCGGGCCTCCTGATCGTGGGCGGCGGCGCGGCGTTCGGGATCACGCAGCTCGGCGAGGACGATGCCGCCAATCCATCCACGCCTGCCGCGGGCGAACGGGGCGGCGGTGGCGGTGGTGGTGGGGGCGACTCCAGCGCGCCGCCGGCCCCGGGGGACATCACCGTGTCCGTGCTCAACGGGACGACGGTCACCGGCCTCGCCAGCCAGTTCCAGGATGCGCTCTCGGAGGTCGGCTACGACGTGGGCAACGCCGCCAACTTCTCCGACCAGGCCAAGGCCGAGTCGGTCGTGCTCTACGCGGAGGGCGCCCGCCCCGCTGCCCGGGTCGTGGCCAACGACCTGGAGATCAGCCAGATCGAGCGCGCGGACGCCGACAGCCAGACGCTCGGCGGCAACGCCTCGGTCATCGTCGTGCTGGGCGCCGACAAGACGCCGTAGCTCAGCCGGACGCCGCCGCCTCCGCCCGCGCCTTGTCCGCGAGCTGTGCCAGGCCGAGCCGCCCGAGCTCGTCCGCCGCCTCCTCGCACGCTTCGCGCCAGCCGTCCGCGCCGTGCTCGCGCAGCGCGTGGGCGGTGAGGAGGATGCAGCGGGCGCGCTCCAGCGGCCGGCCGAGCTCCGACCACAGCGAAGCCGCCTCGGCGAGCAGCGTGGTCGCGGCCTCGGGGGTCTCCGCCGTGAGTCCGCGCGCCTCGAGCGCCGCCGCCCGCCCCGCCGGGTAGCTCAGGCGCTCGGCCAGGTTGCCCGCCTCCTCGGCCGCCTCGCTCGCCCGGGTCCGGTCGCCCGCCATCGACAGCACCAGCGCACGCTCGGCCATCGCCTGGATCGACTGCGGCACGAAGCCGGCCCGCTCGCAGAGGTCGAGGGCGCGGTCCAGCACGCCGGCCGCGCCGGTCAGGTCGCCGGCGTCGCGCAGCGCCATCGCGAGCGTGAACAGGGCGGAGAAGCTGACCTCCGACCAGCCGGCCTGCTCCGCCAGCTCGTGCGCCTCGCGGCACGCGGCCTCCGCATCCGCCCACGCCCCCTCGCGCCAGGCCAGCAGCCCGCGCAGCGCCAGCGGGAAGCAGAGCTTGCCCACCAGGCCCTCGCGGCGGGCCAGCGCCTCGCTGGCCTCGGTGGAGGCGAGCGTGGCGTCCCAGTCGCCCCGCCATCCCGCCAGCTGGGCGAGCTGCGCGTGCAGCTCCACCTGCGCGGGCAGGTCGCCCACCCGCTCGGCCAGCGTCAGCGCCTCCTCGTAGGCCGCGCGGGCGGCGCCGTGGTCGGCATCGGAGATCTCCAGGTGGCGACCGAGCGCGAGCAGCGCGTCCACGGTGCCGGCCGGGTCCGCCTCGCGCGCCAGCTCCACCGAGCGCTCGAGGTTCTCACGCGCCTTGGCCATGTCGCCGATGCGCCCGAACACGCGGCCGAAGATCCCATGGGCGCGGCTGGCCGCGCGCGTCTCGCCGAGGCGCTCGGCAAGGCGCAGCGCCTTCTCGGAGGCATAGACGGCGAGCATGTTGTCGCCCGTGTGGAGGTAGAGCGAGGCGGCCTCCTCGTAGAGGTGCACGAGCTCGAGGCAGGGCGGGCCGTCCTTCAGCAGGTTGATGCCGCGCTGGTAGTGCTCGATGGCCGCGCGGCGCTCGCCCTTGTGCCAGAGCCCGGCGCCGAGCTTGCGGTGGAGGTCGCCCACCCGCGGCAGGTCCTCCTGACCGCGGTGGTAGTCCAGGCAGGCCGTCCAGAGCTCGATGGCGGCGTCCATGCGGCCCATGCGCAGGGAGACGTCGCCCTCCTTCTCGCGCACGTCGGCCAGCAGCGCGGGGTCGCCGTCGGCGCCCAGCTCGCGAGCCGCCCCGTAGTGGGCGAGCGCCTCCGGGTTGGAGTAGAGGTCGGCGGCGCCGTCGCCCGCGGCGAGCAGGAAGCGCATCGCCTTGGCCCGCATCGGCTCGAGCTCGTCGGCGGCGAGGCCCGCCTCCGAGCCCATCTGGGCCGCGCGGCCGTAGTGCTCGGCGATCACGCCCACCACCTCGTCGCTGCGGTCTCCGGCCTGGCGCTCCACGAAGCCCGCCATGGCGAAGTGCTTCCGTGAGCGGACGGTCTTGGGCAGCATCCCGTAGGCCACGTCGCGGATGAGCACGTGGCGGAACGCGAACTCGCGCTCGCCCGCCAGGCTCGCGGCCCGGTCGTCGCCGGGCACGACGATCTCCTTCTGCTGGAGCGAGTCCAGCGCTCCGGCCAGGTCGCCGCCTTCCTCCGCCGCCCCCGCGGCCAGCCAGCCCTCCCAGAACGTGCGCCCGGCCACGGCGGCGTGCTGCACCAGGCGGCGCTCGAAGCGGTCAAGCGAGTCGAGCCGGGCTGCGAGCACCGCCTGCACCGTGTCGGGCAGCCCGCCCGCGGTGTCGCCCTCGCCCACGAGCCGGGCCATCTCCTCCACGAACAGCGGGTTGCCGCCCGAGCGGTCCGCCACGAGGTCCGCTGCGGCGCCGTCCGGAAGCAGGGCCTCGGCCAGCTCGCGTGCCTGCAGGCCGGACAGCGGCTCGAGGAAGATCGACGTGGCGGCTCCGCGCCCGCCGCCCCAGCTCGGCCGTCGCTCGAGCAGCTCGTCGCGAGCCAGGCAGACGATGAGCAGCGGGCCGCGCACCCACTGGGCGAGGAACTCGATCAGGTCGAGCATGCCGTCGTCGGCCCAGTGGATGTCCTCGAAGGCGAGCACGAAGGGGCCGTGGGCGGTGCCCTGCTCCATGCCCCAGCGGACGGCGGAGAAGAAGCTCTCGCGCATGCGCTGGGGGTCGTCGACGTGGGCCAGCTCGGCGTCGGCCGGCGCCTCGATGCCGAGCATGCGGGCGAACAGGGCCGCGATGCGCTCGTTCCCCTGGAGGCCGTCGATGTAGGCCGCCAGCTTGCGCCAGGCCACGTCCGCGTGGTCGGTGTCCACGATCCCGGCCTCGCCGCGCACCACCTCGCCGAGCGCCCAGTAGGCGATGGCGGAGCCGTACGGGAGGCAACGGCCCTGGCGCACCTTCGGCGCGTCGTCGCGCAGCGCCAGCGCGAGCTCGAACTCGCTCAGCAGCCGGGTCTTGCCGACGCCCGCCTCGCCGAACACCGTCACGAGCTGCGGCCGGCCCTCGTCGGCCGCGCGGACGTACAGCGAGCACAGCAGATCGAGGTCGGAGTCGCGGCCCACGAGCGGGGACTCGGCGGCGGACGTGCCCCGGCGCACGGGCTGGGCGGTGACCAGTCCCTCCGCCTCCCAGGCGGGGACCGGCTGCGACTTGCCCTTCAGCGTGAGCGGCTCGAGGCGCTGGTAGCGGACCGCCTGGCGCGTGGCCGCGTACGTGCGCTCGCCGACCGTGACGCTGCCGGGCCGTCCGGCGGCCTGCAGGCGGGCGGCCACGTTCACCGTGTCCCCGATCACCGTGTAGCTGCCGGTGTCGCCCACCGCGCCCGCGAGCACCTCCCCCGTGTTCACCCCGACGCGCAGCACGAGCGCCATCTCCTCCATGGCCGCCTGCATGCCCAGGCCGGTGCGCACCGCGCGCTCGGCGTCGTCCTCGTGGGCGACCGGGGCGCCGAAGAGCGCCATCACGTTGTCGCCGATGTACTTGTCCACGGTTCCGCCGTAGCGCTCGACCTCCTGGGCGAGCCGGCGCAGGGCGCGGTCGGTGAGCTGCTTCACCGCCTCGGGGTCCATCCGCTCCGACATCGCGGTGTAGCCCGAGAGGTCGGCGAAGAGGACCGTGACCTGGCGGCGCTCCTCAGGGGGCGCGTCCGGCATGCTCGGCGCCCCGTCGAGCGCCGCGCCGCAGCCCATGCAGAAGCGCGCCTGCACCGGCGCCTCCGTCCCGCAGCTCGGACAGCGCCGTTCCAGCGCCCCGCCGCAGCCCATGCAGAAGCGCGCCTGCGCAGGGTTCTGCGCGCCGCAGAGCTCGCACGGCCGAGACGCCATGGGCGAATGCTACGCCCGGTAGCCTCCCGGCCGCGAATGCCGGAGTTCCTCGACCTCCCCTCGCGGCCGCCCAAGCCGCGCGACCGGGGCATCACCCACGTGATCGACACCGGGCTCTCCACCATGGAGGCCGATGGCTTCATGCGCACCGCGGGCGCGTACGCGGACATGGTGCGGCTGGGCTGGGGGTCGGCGTATGTCACGCAGGACCTGCGCGAGAAGCTGGACTGCTACCGCTCGCACGACGTGCCGGTCATGCTCGGCGGCACGCTCACCGAGCTGGCCTGGCTCACCGGCCGGGTCGACGGGCTGCGGGGCTGGTTGAAGGAGCTCGGCATCGCCCACGTGGAGGTGTCCAGCGGCACGGTGCACATCCCGGCGGGCGAGAAGGCGGCGCTCATCCGCACGCTGTCGGAGGACTTCGTGGTGTTCGCCGAGGTCGGGGAGAAGGACCCGGACGCCCTGCTCGCGCCCTACCGCTGGGTGGAGCTGATCTCCGAGGCGCTCGAAGCGGGCGCCACCCAGGTGGTCTGCGAGGGCCGCGCGTCCGGCGACGCCGGCATGTACCGCCCGTCGGGGGAGGCGCGCACCGGGCTGATCGACGAGATCGCCCACGGCATCGATGCCTCGCGGCTCGTGTTCGAGGCGCCCCAGACGCACCAGCAGGTGTGGTTCATCGAACGCTTCGGGTGCGACGTCAACCTCGGCAACGTGCTGCCCGCGGACCTCATCTCGCTCGAGACGCTGCGCCTGGGCCTGCGCGCCGACACGCTGCGGCTGTTCCACGAGAAGTGATCCTCCTCGCCCGCCATGGCGAGACCGATTGGAACGTGCCCCCGGCCCGCGTGATGGGCTCGGTCGACATCCCGCTCAACGCGCGTGGACGGGAGCAGGCGCGCGGGCTCGCGGCCGAGGCCGGTGGGGTGGCGGCGCTGTACGCGAGCCCGCTGGCCCGGGCCCGCGAGACCGCCGCGATCGTGGGCGCGGAGCTGGGACTCGAGCCGCTGCTCGACGAGCGATTGGCGGAGTCGGACCGCGGCGCCTGGGAGGGCCGGCGCCTGTCGGACATCGAGCGCGAGGAGCCCGATGCCTGGGCTGCCTGGCGCGCCGCGGGCGACGGCTTCCGCTTTCCGGGCGGCGAGTCGCTGGGCGAGCATGCCGCGCGTGTCGGCGCCGCGCTCGACGCCATCGCAGCCGGACCGCTGCCCGCGCTCGCCATCTGCCACGGCGGCACCATCCGCGCGGCCGTGGCCGCCCGTCACGAGCGCGGCCTCGACGCCTTCCACGAGCTCGACGTGCCCAACGCCCGGGTGGTGCGGCTGTAGTGCTCCTCACCCGGGTGGTCTTCGGCCTGCTGGTGATCGCGACCGCCGGGGCGTTCGTCATCACCCAGCGGATCAAGAGCTCCGCGCCGATCGTGGAGCGGGTCTTCTTCTTCCAGCACATCGGGCCCGAGTGCGAGTGCCCGAAGGGCACGGTGGCAATGCGCTTCGACCTCCCGGAGGCCGACCGCGTGACGATCGAGATCGTGGACGAGCGCGGCGACGTGGTGCGCGAGATCGCCGAGGGCGTGCGGCGCGGGGTGGACACCGGCGACGTCCGCTGGGAGGGCCGCACCGCCAACTTCCGCTGGAACGGCCGCACCGGCGACGGCGAGGTGCCGCCCGACGGCGTCTACCGGCTGCGCGTGACACTGCGGGAGGAGGGCCGCGCGGTCACCGCCCCGCGCGAGCTCAACCTCGACACGCGACCCCCGTCGCCGCAGATCGTGGAGGTCAGCCCGCCCACCGTCATCCCCACACTGCCGGCCGACAACCCGCGCGGGCGGGTGCGCATCCGCCTGCGCGAGGGCCAGGACCCGGCGCCGGTGTTCAGGGTCTACCGCACCGACGACGGCGAGCCCCGGCTCGCGCGTGAGTTCGAGGGTCCGCGCTTCCGGCGCACGGCGGAGTGGGACGGTCGCGATGGCGCGGGCGAGCCCGTGGCAGATGGCGTCTACGTGGTCAGCGTCACGACCGAGGACAAGGCGGGCAACAGGGGCAGGTACCCGGTCCGGCTGACGCCGGAGGCGGCGGGCGAGCGAACCGGCGTGTCCGCGCGCTACCTGACGATCTCGGCGCCGCTGGAGCCGGTGCGGGCGGGCAGTGTGGCGCGGGTCACCGTCGGCCCGATCGAGCGTCGCTCGCGCTGGAACCTCACCCGGTTGGGCAGCTCGCGCCCGGTCGAGCGCGGCCGGGCGGATGGGCGCACGTTCGGCATCCGCGTCCCGAGCGACGCGAGCACCGGCGTGTATCTGCTGCGCGTGCAGGCGGGCGGGCACCGGGTGATCGCCCCGATCGCGGTCAGCGGCCGCGGCCGCGGCGACGTGCTCATGGTCCTTCCCACCATCACCTGGGAGGGCCGCAACCGCGTGGACGACGACCGCGACGGCTTCCCCGACACGCTCGAGCGCTCGGACTCGGTGCGCATCGGGCGCGGCTTCGCGCACGGCGACCTGCCCACCGGCTTCGAGTCGCGCGTCTCGCCGCTCCTGCGCTTCCTCGACCGCGAGGACCTGCGCTATGACCTCACCACCGACCTCGCGCTGGCCCGCGGCGAGGGGCCGGGCCTGGACGGCCGCCCCGGGGTGGTGTTCGCCGGCGACGAGCGCTGGCTCACCGGCGACCTGGACCTGCGGCTGCGCGAGTACGTCGAGGACGGCGGGCGTGTGGCCTCGTTCGGCGTCGACTCCTTCCGCCGCCGCGTGGACCTCACGCCCGACCTCCTGCGCGACCCGAGCCTTCCCGAGCTGCGCAACGTGTTCGGCGAGGACACGGCGCTGGTGCCCACGCCCGCGGGTGCCACCCCGATCACCCCCACGGCGGGGCCGGAGCTGTTCGAGGGCGCCGACGCGAACATCGGCCTGTTCACCCGCCTGGAGCTCTCACGCAGCCTCGCGCCCGGTCTCGACCTGGTGGCGGCCGCCGGGCTGGACGAGGCCCGCCCCGCCCTGATGGCCTACCGGCTCGGGCGCGGCACCGTCGTCCGCGCGGGCTCCCCGCAATGGGCCGCGCAGCTGGACTCGAGCGACGACGTGGCCACGATCACCCGCAACATCTGGGAGCTGCTCGAGGGATGACGGCCCTCGAGGCGATTGGGATCGTGGCCGCCTGCCTGGCCGTGGCCGGCGGCTTCGCGTTGCGCGACCCGCGGGCCCGCGCCGCCTCGATGCTCGCGGCGCTCGTGCTCACCCCGGCGCTGCTCCTGGGCGAGCTGTGGGACTCCGACCAGCTCGACGTGGTGCGCGACCATCCGCCCGCCGCGATCGCGGCGGGCCTGGCCGGCCTCGGCCTGGCAGCGGCGCTGGCGGCGGGCCTGCTGCGCCGGCCCGCGGCGCTGGCGCTGCTGGCGGTGGGGGCATTGCCCTTCCGCGTGCCCGTGGACACCGGCGCCGGCGACCCGGCCAACCTGCTGGTGCCGCTCTACATCGTGGTGGCGGCCGGTGTCATCGCGTACGCGTGGGACCGCCTTCGCGGGCGCGAGGCGCGGGTGGCGCCGCGCGAGGCGCCCGCGGGGGCTGTCGAGCTGGCGCTGCTCGCCGCGGTGGTGCTCTACGCCGCCCAGGCCGCCTACTCGAGCGACTTCGAGGCGGCGCTCAAGAACGTGGTCTTCTTCTACATCCCGTTCGCCCTGCTGCTGAGGCTGCTGGCGGGCGTGGCCTGGTCGCGGCGCCTGGCGGCGGCGTGCCTGGCGCTGCCGGTCTCGCTGGCGCTGGTGTTCGCCGGCATCGGCTTCTGGGAGTACGCGGCCCGCGAGCTGCTGTGGAACCCGAAGGTCGTGGCGTCCAACCAGTTCGAGTCCTACTTCCGGGTCAACTCGCTCTTCTTCGACCCCAACATCTACGGCCGCTTCCTGGCGATCGTGATGATCGGCCTGGCCGCCGTGCTCCTGTGGGGGGAGCGGCGGCGCGACCTGCTCGTGGCAGCGGCTGCGCTCGCCGTGCTCTGGGGCGGGCTCGTCCTCACGTTCTCGCAGTCGAGCTTCGGGGCGCTGCTCGTGGGCCTCGGCGTTCTCGCGGCGCTCCGCTGGGGCGCCCGCCCCGTCCTTGTCGTGACCGCGGGGGCGGCCGTCGCCGGGCTGGTGCTCGTGCTCGCCGCGCCCGGGCTCGTCCGCCTCGACCCCGGGGACGAGCGCTCCCTCGATGCCGCCTCGAGCGGTCGCATCTCGCTCATGCGCGGGGGGGCGGAGATGTTCCTCGACCGGCCGCTGGCGGGGTTCGGGTCGGGCTCGTTCGCGCGGGAGTTCCGCGAGCGCGAGGAGGTGAGCTCCGAGGAGGCCGCCTCCGCTTCCCACACGATCCCGATCACCGTGGCGGCGGAGCAGGGGATCCTGGGGCTGGGCGCCTATCTGCTCGTGCTGTGGACGGCGTTCGGGCTGGTGCTCCGCGGCCCGTTCGGCGTGGTGCGGGCGTTTGTGGCGGCGGCGTTCGCAGCGCTCGTCTTCCACACCCTGCTGTACGCGGCCTTCCTGGAGGACCCCATCACCTGGACCCTCCTCGGCGCCGCTATCGGCCTACGGGCTCGAACGCGTACAGGCTCGAGTAGCCCGTGACGTAGATCCGGCGCCCGTCAGAGATCACGGGCGTGAAGGCGCCGCGGCCGAACTTCCACACCGCGCGCCCCGTCTCGATGTTCAGGCCGGTGGTGGACTTGGCCCCGAGGTTGGAGAAGTAGACGATGTCGCCGATGACGGTCGGCGCGCCCGAGATCCGCCCACCCGCGTCGTAGGTCCAGCGCGTCTCGCCGGTGCGGGCGTCCAGGGCGTAGAAGTTGCCGTCGTAGGAGCCGATGTAGACCGTCGGCTCGGTTTCGCGCGTGTCCGCCGCCGCCGGGGCGCCGTAGACGAACCCGCCCGTGGACTTCGACCAGCCCAGCTCCCCGTTGCGGGCGGAGAACGAGTAGACCCGGCTGTCGGTGTTGCCGAGGTAGACGCGGCCGAAGGCGACCGCCGGGGTGGAGTAGAAGTTGCCCGCGCGGCCGAAGGAGCGGCCCTCGGTGCCGGCGGTCCACACCCGCGAGCCGTCGCGGCGGCGCAGGGCCGTGACCTGGCCCGCGTAGTCGCCGAAGTAGAGCTTGCCGTCGGAGTAGGCCAGCGCGCTCTTGACCTCGCCCGCCGCGCGGTAGGTCCAGACCTCCTTGCCGTTGCTCGCCTGGAGCGCGTAGACAGTGCCGTCCTCGGAGCCGAAGTAGACATGGTCCCGTATCACGAGGGGCGATGACTCCGAGCGGCTGGGCAGGTCCTTCGTCCAGATCGTCCGGCCGGTCTCGGCGTCCAGGGCAAGCGCCCGGCCCGACAGGGTGGTGATGAAGACCCTGCCGTCGTCGAAGGCGGGCGAGGAGGCCACGAGGCGCCCGACGCGCTTGCGCCAGATCGTGTCGCCGTCGCGGGCGGAGAGGGCGTAGGCCTCGCCGTTGTTCTTCACGAAGAAGAGCTTGCCCCGCGCGTAGACGGGCGGGAACTCGATCAGCTTGCTGCCGCCGACGTGCCAGATCCGGCGGCCGGGGCGCCCGAGGTCCTTGTCGAAATGGCGGGTGCGCTGGGGGTCGAAGCCATACGTCGGCCATGCCACGCGCTCGTCCGGGCGCTCCTCGCGCTCGGGCTCGGCGGGCTCCTCCTCGGGGGCCGAGAACTCGACATCTGTGTTGGTCACGTCGCCGGGCGCCTTGACGAGGCCGAAGTACGCCCCGGCTGCGCCGCCACCCAGGAGGACGGGCAGCGCGACGAGGACGTATGGCCAGCGACGCCGGCGCCGGCGTCCGCCGGAGACGAACATCGGGCTGATGGTAGCCGCCGCTACCGGCGGTTCCAGGCCTCCGCCCGCTCGCGGATGCCCTCCCCGCGGCCGGGCAGCAGCGCCTGGCGCGCGTGGAGCAGGAAGCGGCGGCGCCGGTACACCAGCGCGCGCAGGAGGTAGGCCCAGGCGGTGAGCACGCGTACCGCCGCGGCCGCGGCCGCGCCGTGGTGCTTGCGCATGTAGCGGTCGCGGTTGCGGTGGAACTCGACGATCCGCGGCCTGGCCGCCTCGGCGTCGGTCGAGAGCTGCTCGTGGTGGATCGCGCGCGCACCCGGCACGTACAGCGTGTTGTGGCCGGCGTCGGCCAGCCGCCTGCAGAAGTCGGTCTCGTCGGAGTAGACGAAGAACTGCGGGTCGAGGTAGCCCACCTCCGCGGCCGCGTCCCTGCGCACGAGCAGCGCGCTCGACTGCGCCCAGTCCACCGTTCGGATGGTGTCTCCCCTGCTCTGGACCGTCACCAGGCGGTGGAGGAACAGTGCGCCGGCGAGCGCGGTGAGCACGCCCGGGAAGCGCCACGCGCACGGCTGCGGGCGGCCCTGCGGGTCCAGCAGCCGGGCCCCCGCCGCGCCCGCTCCCGGGTCGGCCTCGAGTGCCGCCGTGAGCGCGGCGGCCGCGCCGGGCTGGAGCTCCGCGTCCTCGTTGAGGAGAAGGCAGTAGCGGCCCCTCGCCGCTTGAAGGAGCGTCGAGTCGTTCTCGGCCTTGCCCGTCCGCCGGCCGAGCTCGATGAGGCGGATGTCACGGTCGCGGACCGTGTCGGCGGAGCCGTCCTCGGAGGCGTTGTCCAGCACCAGCGTCTCGGTCTGCAGGCCGGGCGGCCCGGTGCGCTCGATGGCGTCCAGGCAGGCCAGCAGGTGCTCCCGCCCGTCCGTGTTCACGACGCAGTAGGAGAGGTCCACGGGAGAATCATCGCTTCATGCGCGTCCAGCTCGTCGATCCGTCGGCATTCACGCCCCCCTACGACCACGCCCTGGCGGCCGCGCTGGCCCGTGCCGGCGTGGACGTGGAGCTGGTCACCAGCCGGTTCCGGTACGGGCCCGTGCCGTCCGGAGACGGCTACCGGGTGAGCGAGCTGTTCTACCCGCGCGGCGCCGCGCTCGCGGGCCGCGGGCGCGTGCCGCTCAAGCTCGCCGAGCACGTCCCGGGGATGCTTCGCCACCGCCGCCATGCCGCCGGCGCCGACCTCGTGCACTACCAGTGGCTCACCGTGCAGCCGCTGGACGCGCACCTGCTCGCCCGCGGCCGTCCGCGGGTGCTCACCGCCCACGACGTGCTGCCGCGCGAGCCGCGCCCCGGCCAGATCGCGGCCACCCGCCGCCTGGTGCGCCGGATGGACGCGGTGGTGGTCCACTCTGAGCACGGCGCCGCCCGCCTGCGTGACGAGCTCGGTGCCGACGCCGGCCGGGTGCGCGTGATCCCCCACGGCTCCTTCGACTACCTCACCCGCCTCCCGGAGGAGCGACCGCTGCCCCCCGAGCTCGCGGCGGTGGAGGGCCCCGTGGTGCTCTGCTTCGGCCTGCTGCGCCACTACAAGGGAATCGACGTGCTGCTCGAGGCCTTCCGCTCGGTCGAGGGCGCCGAGCTCTGGATCGTGGGCATGCCGCGCATCCCGCTCGAGCCGCTGCGTGAGCTGGCGGCCCGGGTCCCGGGCACCGTCCGCTTCGTGCCGCGCTTCGTCACCGATCCCGAGATCCCCGCCTACTTCCGCCGCGCCGACCTCGTCGTCCTCCCCTATCGCGAGATCGACCAGTCGGGGGTGCTCTACACCGCGCTGGCGTTCGGAAAGCCCCTCCTGCTGAGCGCCGTGGGCGGCTTCAGGGAGGTGGCTTCGCACGGGGCGGCCCGGCTCGTGCCGCCCGGCGACCCGCCTGCGCTGGCGACCGCGCTCTCCGAGCTGGTGGCCGCCCCCGCGGCCCGCGAGCGCCTGGGCGCCGCCGCGGCGGCCGCGGCGGCCGGGCCGTACTCGTGGGACGCGGCGGCGGAGCAGACGCTGGCGCTCTACCGCGAGCTCGCCGGCGGCTGACCCGCGCAACCTGAGCGGCCCGCCGCCCGTCTGCGGGAAGCGGCCGGCCGGGTACCGGTTCCCCCCGGCGGCCGGCTGGGGATTGTGCGCACAATAGTTGCGTGGGGCGCACGCGATTTGCGGGGGGGGGGGGGGGGGGGGGCAATTTGGGGGCCCACACCCCCGGGGGGGGGGGGG
>JBBDYQ010000017.1:51755-115432 GCA_040901445.1 Thermoleophilaceae bacterium
CCCCCCCCCCCCCCCCCCCCCCCCCCCCCCCCCCCACATTTGCTGCGCACAATCCCCAGGGGCGGCGCGGAGAGGTAAGGCCTCCGGAGGGCCTTATCCTCCGGTTATGGCCGGTCTCGTCCGCTCCGTCGATCTCGCGGAGCTGCGCGCGTTCTGCGCAGCGGTCGATCTCGGCAGCCTCGGACGCGCGGCACGGCTGCTGCGCGTGAGCCAGCCGGCGCTCTCGAAGCGCATGCGCGCGCTCGAGGCGCTGGCGGGGGCGCCGCTCCTGGAACGCTCGCCGCGGGGCATCACCCCCACGGGGGCCGGCGAGCGCCTGTACGTCGAGGCGCGGCGCCTGCTGCAGCAGGCGGATTCCGTCGAGGAGCTGCTGGCCGGCCTGGGCGACGACGCGCCGGTGCGGCTGGCCGTGAGCCACACGATCGCCGAGTTCGTGCTGCCGGGTCCGCTCGTGGAGTTCGAGCTCCAGCGGCGGCGGCACCTGTCGGTGGAGCTGCTGATCGCCAACTCGATCGTGGTGCGCGAGCTCGTCAGCGACGGAAGGGCGGAGTTCGGCATCGCAGCGGCGGAGAAGGGAGGCCCGGGGCCCCTGCACGAGGAGGCATTCTGCGACGACGAGGTGATCGTCGCGGTGCCCGAGGGCCACCCCTGGCGCGAGCGCCGCGAGATCCCGTTGCGCGAGCTCGTGCGCATGCCGATGGTCATGCGCGACCCGAGCGCCAACACGCGCCGGGTGGTGGAGGCGGAGCTCGCCGAGCGCGGGCTCGAGCTGGCGCCGCCGCTCGCCGAGGTGGGCTCCACGAGCGCGGCCAAGGAGGCCGCGCTGTCGGAGGGCGCGCCCGCCCTGCTGTCGCGGCTCGCGATCGGCCGCGACGATGCCGCGCTGGCCATCCGCCGGCCGCGCGGTCTGCGCTTCACCCGGAGCTTCGTGCTGCTGCTCGGGGCAGAGGAGACGCTGGCCCCGCCGGCCCGCGCGCTCCTGGACCATCTCCGCCGGGTCATAACCCAGGGTTAGGACCGGCAGGACCGATCGGGGCCTACCGGCCGCGCGCGCGCACGCGTAGCTTGCTGAGCGTGGACCAGACCCTGCGCGACCCCGACGCCTTCGGCGATGCCTACCGCCACCACATCCGTCGCGCCGTCCTGGCCGCCCGCCGCGTCCTCGGTGACGACCCCCGCGCCGAGGACGCGGCGCAGGACGCCTTCCTGCGCCTGTGGCGCAATCCCGGAGGCTACGACGCCACACGCGGCGACCTCGGCGCGTACGTGTCGCTGATGGCACGCAGCCGGGCCATCGACCTCTGGCGCTCCGAGCGCTCGCTCGAGCGGGCCACCGAGCGGCTCGGGACCATCTCGTCCCGCGACAGCGAGCCGCCCGATCCGGAGGAGAGTGCGCTGCGCGACCACCGCAACCTCGCGCTGCGCGACGCCATGAGGAGGCTGCCGGAGCCCCAGCGCGAGGCGCTGCTCCTGGCCCACTGGGGCGGCCTCACGATGGCCGAGATCGCGGCCCACACCCATGTGCCGCTCGGCACCGTGAAGGGCCGCCTGCGCCTGGGGCTCGAGAAGCTCGCGGCCACGTTCGCCGCCGCATAGCATCCCCGGCCGTGCTCGCGGTCGAGATCCTCTTCTGGGCATCCGCCGGGCTGCTCGTCTACACGCACGCGGGCTACCCGCTGGCGCTGTGGCTGGTGGCGCGGCGGTCCGTGAGCTGGCCGGAGGGAGAGCTGCCGCGGGTCTCGCTCGTCGTCGCCGCCTATGACGAGGAGGCGGTCATCGCGCGCAAGGTCGAGAACATGCGCGCGCTCGACTACCCGGCCGGCAGCCTGGAGCTGATCGTCGCGTCCGACGGCTCCACGGACCGGACGGCGGAGCTCGCGCGCGAGGCCGGCGCGCAGCTCGTCCTCGACCTCACGCGCGGCGGCAAGATCCGCGCTCAGGACCAGGCCGTGGAGCGCGCTAGCGGGGACATCGTGGCCTTCAGCGACGCCAACAGCTTCTGGGAGCCGGATGCGCTGCGCGAGCTGGTCAAGCCGTTCGGCGACCCCGAGGTGGGCTACGTCTGCGGCCAGGTCCGGTTCGTGAACGAGGCCGGCTCGAACCAGGAGGGCGCGTACTGGCGCTACGAGATGGCGGTGCGCACGCTGGAATCGCGGCTGGGCGGCGTGACCGGTGGCAACGGCGCGATCTACGCCACGCGCCGCGACGCCTACATCGTGGTCGACCCGCGCATGGGCCACGACCTCTCCTTCCCCTTCAACATGGTCAAGCGGGGCTGGCGGCCGGTGTATGCGCCGGCGGCGCGCGCCACCGAGCGGATGGTGCCCAGCATCGAGGGCGAGTTCGCCCGCAAGCGGCGGATGATGAGCCACGCCTGGCCGATCGTGCTCAGGGGCGGGCTGCTCTCGCCCCGCGGGTACGGGCCGGCGTACGCGTGGGAGATCGTCTCGCACCGGGTGCTGCGCTATGCCTCGCCGTTCCTGCACCTGATCGCACTCGGCACGAATCTGGCGCTGCTCGGCGGCGTCTACTGGGTCACTCTGTCGTTGCAGGGAGCCTTGATTGCGGCGGCGGCGCTGGGCCCATTCGTCCCGGCTCGGCTCTTTCGGCTGCCCTACTACTACGTGCTCGTCACCGCCTCGATCGCGGCCGGGCTCTGGGATTGGGTTCGCACGGGAACGGCCGCGGGCTGGGAGAAGGCGGAGGGCACGCGGTGAACCGCGCGCTCGCCGTCATCGGCCTCGTCCTCGCGTCGCCCGTGCTCGCCATCGCGACCATCGCCATCAAGCTCGGCTCCCGTGGCCCCGTCCTCTACCGGCAGCGGCGCGTGGGCAAGGACGGCGAGCCGTTCGAGATGCTCAAGCTGCGCACGATGGTGAGCGGCGCGGAGCACATCGGCCCGGGCCTGGCGGTGAACGAGGGAGACGCGCGCATCACCCGCGCCGGCGCGCTGCTGCGCCGCTTCTCGCTCGACGAGCTGCCCAACCTCGTGAACGTGGTAAGGGGGGAGATGGCGATCGTGGGGCCGCGCCCCACGATCCAGGCGCAGGTCGATCAGTACACCGACCGCCAGCGGCGGCGGCTGGAGGTCCGGCCGGGCATCACCGGCTGGGCCCAGGTGAACGGCCGCGCGTCGCTGCCCTGGAGCGAGCGCATCGAGCTGGACGTCTGGTACGTGGACCACCGCTCTGCGGCGCTGGACGCGAAGATAATCGTCCGGACGCTGCGCATGCTCGTCACGGGACACGGCCTCTACAAGGGAGACACGGGCGGATGGACGCAGTCCTCCTGACGGGCACCGGCAAGCGCTACGACATCGTGAGCGCCTTCGCGCGGCACGCGAAGGTGATCGCCGCGGACCCCAACCCGCTCGCCCCTGCCCAGTACGCCGCGCACGTGCGCGTGGCGCCGCCGCTCATCGACGACCCCGGCTACGTGCCGTTCCTGCAGGACGTGTGCGCCGAGCACGGAGTGACGGCCGTCGTGCCGCTCACCGACCTCGACATCGAGGTGCTGGCCCGAGCGGACCTGCCGGCGTTCGTGCCGGAGGCCGAGGTCTGCCGCGCCACCTACGACAAGTACGAGACGCACGAGCTGCTGCTGCGCCACGGGCTGCCCAGCCCGCCTACGGTGCTCGGTGGCGAGGAGCCGGAGTCCTATCCGGTGATGGTCAAGCCCCGCCGCGGCTCCGGCGCCCGCTCCATCCACCCGGCCGCCGACCGCGAGCAGGCGGAGTTCTTCACCCGCTACGTGAAGGAGCCGGTGATGGTTCAGAAGCTCATGGACGGCCCCGAGTTCTCCATCGACCTGCTCTGCGACCTCGACGGCCGCTGCCTCAACGCCATCCCGCGCACGATGATCGAGTCGCGCGGCGGCGAGTCGATCAAGGGCACCGTCATCCACGACGAGGAGCTGATCGGGCTCGGCCGGGCGGTGGGGGAGGCGCTGCCCGTGCGCGGGCCGTGCACGGTGCAGGCGTTCCGCGACGCCGACATCGGCCTGGGCATCACCGACGTCAACACGCGCTTCGGCGGCGCCTTCCCGGCGCCGATGTACGCCGCGCGGGAGGGGCGCACCTATCCGGAGCTGATCGTAAAGATGGCGCGTGGGGAGAAGGTGGAGCCGCACGTGGGCGACTTCCGCCACGGCCACACGTTCACGCGCTGGTTCTGGCAGCTCGAGCTGGACGGGGAGCTGCGGCCCACCGGCCGCGAGATGGTCTAGCGCAGGTCGGCGGAGGTCTTGCCCAGCAGCAGCCGCGCAACGATCAGCAGCTGGATCTGCTGGGTGCCCTCGAAGATGTCGAGGATCTTCGCGTCGCGCGCCCACTTCTCCAGCAGCTCCCCCTCGCCGTAGCCGACGCTGCCGCACAGCTCGACGCAGCGCAGCGCGATGTCCACGCAGCCGCGCCCGGCCTTCGCCTTCGCCATCGACGCCTGCAGCGAGTTGGGCTTGCCGTTGTCGGCCATCCAGGCCGCCTCGAGCGTGAGCAGCCGCGCCGCCTCGTAGTCGGCCTCGAGCGCCAGCAGCTCGGCAGCCGCCGCGTGCTGCGTGAACGCCGGCCTGTCGTAGTCGATCTCGGGCAGGTGCTCCCGCGTGGCCTCCAGGCACGCGCGCGCGAGCCCCACGGCCATGGCGGCTACGAGCGGCCGCGTGTTGTCGAAGGTCTTCATCGCACCCGCAAAGCCCTTGTCCACCTCCGGGCTGCCGAGCAGGTTCTCCTTCGGCACGCGGCAGTCGGTGAGCACGAAGTTCGCGGTGTCGGACGCGCGGATGCCCAGCTTGTGCTCGAGCCGGTCGAGCTTGAGCCCCGGATTGTCGCGCTCGACGACGAACGACTTGATGGCCTCGCGCCCCTTCGAGGGGTCGAGCGTGGCCCACACCACCACCAGCTCGGCACGTTCGCCGGCGGTCACGAAGATCTTCTCCCCGTTGAGCACGTACTCGTCGCCGTCGAGCACGGCGGTGGTGCGGATGGCGGCGGAGTCCGAGCCCGCGGCGGGCTCGGTGATCGCCATGGCCGCCCAGCGCCCGTCGAAGAGCTCGTGCTGGTGCTCGTCGGCCACCGAGGCGATGGCGGAGTTGCCGAGCCCCTGCCGCGGCAACGAGAGCAGGAGCCCGACGTCGCCCCAGCACATCTCCATGATGCTCAGCGTCGTGGACATGTTGCTGCCGTTGCGGTTGCCGTCGTCGTCGTCGCCGGACGGGCTCCGGACGCCGCCCGCGCCGGTGCCCGCGAGCGCGTCCTCCATCCCGTCGATGGCGGCGGCGAGCATGTCGAGCTCCTTCGGGTACTCGTGCTCGGCGCGGTCGTACTTGCGCGAGATGGGTCGCAGCACCTCGGCGGCCACCTGATGCGCCTGGGCGACCAGCGGCTTGAGCTTGCGCGGCACCTCGAGGTTGATCATCAGACGAGCACCGCACCCTCCATCAGCCCGGCGGCCCGCAGGTCGCGGTACCAGCGCTCCACCGGGTGCTCGGTCACGAACCCGTGCCCGCCGAGCAGCTGCACGCCCTGCGAGCCGATCTGCATCCCCTTCTCCGAGCACAGCCGGCGCGCCACCGCGGTCTCGCGCGCGAACTCCCTGCCGCTGTCGGCGCGCGCCGCCGCGCGCCAGGTGGTCAGGCGCATGCCCTCGAGCTCGATGGCCATGTCCGCCACGGCGAAGGCCACGGCCTGGCGGTTGGAGATGGGCTCGCCGAAGGCCTCGCGCTCGTTCACGTACGGGATCACGTAGTCGAGCACGGCCTGGGCCGTGCCCACAGCGAGCGTGCACCAGCCCAGCCGGGCGCGGCGCACGCACTCGCCGTACACCTCCGGGGCGCCCTCGGCGATCAGCGCGGCGGCATCGACGCGCACGTCGTCCAGCACGAGGCGGCCCGTGGCGGCCGCGCGGAGCCCCATCGCGGGCTCCGGCTCGGTGAGGACGCCCTTGGTTGACGACTCGACGAGGAACAGCGCGGGCCCGCGGCCCTCGAGCTGCGCCCCCACCAGCAGCAGCTCAGCGTCGGCGGCGCGCGGCACCAGCGACTTCGTCCCCTCGAGGGAGAAGCCCCCGTTCACACGCCGCGCCCGGGTGGCGGGCTCCAGGGGGTCGAACAGCGGCCGTGGCTCCAGCAGCGCGAGCGCGGCGGCCGGCGGGTCGTCGCCGGCGAACGCGGGCAGGTAGCGCGACTGCTGGTCCGCGTCGCCCCAGAGCCCCAGCGCGCTGCTCACCGCCGCCGGAGCGAGCGCCGCCACCGTGAGGCCCATGTCCCCGTGCGCGAGCGCCTCGGCCGCGAGCACGGAGGTCACCGTGGCGCGCTCCGCCAGCGGCCCGTCCAGCTCCTCGGGCACGCCGAGCATGGCGATCCCGAGCTCGGCCGCCTGGGCCAGCAGCTCGGGCGGCGCGGCGGAGTCCGCGTCGGCCTGCTGGGCGGCCGGGCGAATCCGTTCGGCGGCGAAGCTGCCGAAGGACTCCCGGATCATCGCCTGCTCGTCGTCGGGGGTGAGGTCGAAGAGGTCGCCGGCCGGGCGCGGCGCCTGGCGGGCGGGCCGGCTGAGCCTGCGGGTGCCGGCGGCGAAGGTCCGGCTGGCGGCGCCGGCCGCCATCGTGCCGCGGTAGAGCAGCCGCTCGGCGGGCTTGCGCAGGCCCACCCGGTCGATCACGTCGAGCCCGGCGAACCGGTTCAGCGCGCGCAGGCCCAGCCCCATGGCGCGGTCGGCCGCGCTCACGAGACCGTCCCCGTCAGATGAGGCCCGAGCGCGAAGGAGCGCCCGTCGAAGCCGAACTCGGCGGTTCCCGGGATCAGGAGGGGCTTGCGGAACTCCACCTCAACGGTGAAGCCGTCGCCGACCGCCCCCTCGAGTGCCGCCAGGCAGCGCGCCTTCATCCACATCCCGTGGGCGATCGCGCGCGGGAAGCCGAACAGCTTTGCCGTGAGGGAGTGCAGGTGGATGGGGTTGCGGTCGCCCGAGACCTCCGCGTAGCGGCGGCCCACGTCGCCGGGCACCTTCCAGACGGCCTTCGTCTCGGGCGGCTCCGGCGGGCGTGGCTCATGCCCGCTCTCGCCCTCGTCCTCACCCTCGCCGGACGAGCCCTCCCGGCGCAGGTAGGTGCTTCGCCCCACCCAGGCCGGCTCGCCGCCGGCGCCCGCCTCCGCCACCACGTCGAGCTGGCGCCCGCGCCGGTGGGGTCGCAGGTCCTCCGCCCACACCCGCAGGTCGAGCGGCTCGGCCGCGTCCAGCGGCCGGCGCTGCTCGATCCGGTTGCCCACGTGCACCAGGCCGAGCAGCGGGAAGGGGAACGAGCGCTCTGTCATCAGCGCCATGGCGAGCGGGAAGGCAAGCACGTGCGGATAGGTGGCGGGCAGGCGGTCGGACAGGCGGAAGCCGCAGACGCGGTCGTAGGCGGCGAGCTGCTCGCGGCGGACCTCCACGCCCTCGAGCGTGCGCTCGGCCTCCGGAAGGTTGTCGCCGCCACCGCCCGGCAGCACCGCGCCGGCGAGCGCCTTCCCGTACGACGGCAGCAGGCTCGGCGGTGAGGCCATCAGGCGCCGAGCAGGTTCTGTCCGCAGACGCGGATCGCGTTGCCGTTCACGCCCCGCGAGGCGGGCGCGGCGAGCCACGCGATCGTCTCCGCCACGTCCACGGGCAGGCCGCCCTGGGCGAGGCTGCTCATGCGCCGGCCCGCCTCGCGCGTGGCCAGCGGCATCTGCGCCGTCATCGCGGTCTCGATGAACCCGGGCGCCACCGCGTTGATCGTCCCGCCGCGCTCCCTCAGCACGGGGGCCATCGACTCGGCCCTCCCGATCACGCCCGCCTTGCTCGTGGCGTAGTTGGACTGCCCGCGATTGCCGGCGATGCCGCTCATCGAGGAGACCCCGACGATGCTCCCGCCGGAGCGCAGCACGTCGCCGCCGAGCAGGGCGTCGTCGATCCGCTCCTGGCTGCTCAGGTTCACGTCGAGCAGCACGTCCCACTCCTCGGGGGTCATCCGCCCGAGCGTGCGGTCGCGCGTGATGCCGGCGTTGTGGACCACCGCGTCGACGCCGCCGTGGCGCTCGCGCAGGTACGTGGCCAGCCGCTCGGGCGCATCGGCGGCCGTCACGTCGAGCGCCAGCGCTGCGCCGCCCACACGGTTGGCGACCTCGGCGAGCGCCTCGCCCTGCGCGGGAACGTCCGCGCACACCACGTGGGCGCCGTCGCGCGCCAGCGTCTCGGCGATGGCCTCACCGATCCCCCGCGCCGCTCCGGTGACAACCGCCACCTTCCCGTCGAGGGACCCGCCGGGCTCCGCCGACTCGACGCGCACGACCTGTCCCGACACGTACGCCGAGCGGCCGGAGAGGAAGAATCGAAGCGTCGACTCCAGCGGCGCGCCCTCGGCCGCGTAGACGAGATTCGCGGTCGAGCCCTTGCCGACCTCCTTGCCCAGCGACCGGACGAAGCCTTCGAGCGCGCGCTGGGCGGTGGCCTGGCGGGGGCGCTCCGGCGGGGCGCCGAGCACGATCACGCGCCCGCAGGGTCGGAGGCTGCGGATGACGGGGTGGAAGAAGTCGTAGAGACCGCGCAGCCCGGTGCTGTCCTCGATCCCGCTCGCGTCGAAAACGAGCGCTCCGCAGCCGTCGGCGCCGGCCCCGGCGAGCTCCGCGCCCGCGTCGCGCAGCACCTGCGCCAGCGGCTCCGCCAGGCGGCCGTCGCCGCCGAGCAGCACCGGCGCACGCAGGGACGCGCCGCGGTCCAGCTCGACCGGCCGCGGCAGCCCCAGCCGCGAGACCACCTGCGAGCCGACGGGCGCGTTGGCGATGCGCGTGAAGAGGTCGCTCATGCGTTCTTCTCGAGGATGGCCACCACGCCCTGTCCGCCGGCGGCGCAGATCGAGATGAGGCCGCGGCCCGAGCCGCGCTCGTCGAGCAGCTTGGCGAGCGTGGCCACGATCCGGCCGCCCGTGGCCGCGAACGGATGGCCGGCCGCCAGTGACGAGCCGTTGACGTTGAGCCTGGCCCGGTCGATCGTGCCGGTGCCGTTCTCCTCCCACGCCTTCAGCGTCATCAGCACCTGCGACGCGAACGCCTCGTGGATCTCGTAGAAGTCGAAGTCGCCGAGGGTGAGCCCGTTGCGCTCGAGCAGCCGCGGGACCGTGTGGATGGGCGCCGCCAGCAGGCCGTCCTCGCCGTGCACGAAGTCCACGGCCCCGGTCTCGGCGTCGACCACGTGCGCGAGCACGGGCAGCGACCGCTGCGCCGCCCACTCGTCGCTCGCCAGCAGCACCGCCGAGGCGCCGTCCGACAGCGGCGTGGAGTTGCCCGCCGTCATCGTGGCGTCGTCCCCCTTGCCGAACACGGGCTTGAGCTTGGCCAGCTTCTCGGCCGAGGAGTCGGGCCGCAGGTTCTGGTCGCGCTCGAGGCCGAGGTAGGGGGTGACGAGGTCGTCGAAGAAGCCGCGGTCATAGGCGGCGGCCAGCCGGCGGTGGCTCTCGGCGGCCAGCTCGTCCTGCTCCGCGCGGCCGATCCCCCAGCGCTCGGCGGAGAGCGCCTGGTGCTCGCCCATGGACAGCCCGGTGCGCGGCTCCTCGTTGCGCGGGATGCGCGGCACGACCTGGCCGGGGCGCAGGCCGGCCAGCAGCTGGAGGCGACCCGCCGTGGAGCGCGTGCGGTTGAGCTCCAGCAGCAGCCGGCGCAGGTCGTCGTTGACCTCGATGGGAGCGTCGCTCACGGTGTCCACGCCCCCGGCCACGCCCACCTCGACCTGGCCGAGCGCGATCTTGTTCGCCACGTGCACCGCCGTCTCGAGCCCCGTGCCGCACGCCTGCTGCACGTCGTAGGCCGGCGTGTCGCTGGCCAGCGCGCTCCCCATCACGCACTCGCGCGTGAGGTTGAAGTCGTGGCTGTGCTTGAGCACGGCGCCGGCGGCCACCTCCCCGAGGCGCTCGCCACCGAGGCCGAAGCGGCCGGCGAGCCCGTCCAGCACCGCGGTGAGCATGTCCTGGTTGGAGGCCTGCGCGTATGGCCCGTCGGCGCGGGCGAAGGGGATGCGGTTGCCGCCGAGGACCGCTGCGCGGCGGCGTGCGCCGTTTCTCGCCATCGCGCGATGGTACATGGATCGGTGACAACGTCACGGGGTGACCCCTACACGGGGCTACTCGGCCGCTGCGCCGCCGCCGCTGCCGGCGGGAACCACGCGGATGTAGAACGGCGTGGAGGTGGCGCCGAGGTTCTTGCTGTCCGCGCGGAAGCGCACGTAGAAGCGGTAGAGGCCGGCGCGCTTCACGCGCACTCCCTTGCGGAAGCGCCCGCCGCGCGCGCGCAGGGCCGTCTTGGAGATCGTGACGTTGCGCCGCCCGACCCGCCGCTGCACCACGAGCTCCAGCTTGGCCCGTCGCGGCTGGATCCTCCCGGCCACGATCGGGGTCTGGCCCACCCGCGCCCGGCTCACGGAGCGGCCCGCGGTCACGCGCGGCCGCACCCGCACCAGCGTGCGTCGCGAGACCACGGGCCGCAGTGACGCCCCGCCCGGGTAGCGCACCCGCAGCGTGTTGCTGCCGCCGGGGTTGATCTCAGTTGCGAAGCTGCCGTCCGACCCCGTGTTGGCCGCCTTGACGGTCCGCCAGGCCTGACCGCGGAGCGCCTGCACCTGGACGGGGGCGTCCCCCACGGGCCCGCCGCTGCCGAGCGTCAGCCGCCCGCTGAAGCGCACCGCCTGGGGGAAGCGCACCACCCGCGGCCCGATCCTCGCGCTGATCCGGGTGCGTGCAGCGCGCGGCTCCACCCCGCCCACGCGGGCGCGGATGGTGGGGAGCTGGTCGTAGAGCTGCTCGCCCGGGCACGCGGTCCTGCCGGCGTCGCGGTGGCCGGAGATGCGCTCGAACTCGACCTCGGCGCCGCGCGGGTGGCGGTTGGCGCTGCCGCCCGCGGATGTGAGGAGCACGGTGCCCGCGGTGGGCTGGCCATGCACGGGCAGCTTCCAGCGGATGAGGCGCGATACCGCGTCGATGGTGGCCCCGGTGGGCGGGGCCGCGCTCGCCACGGTGTCGTGGCGGCCGATGCTGGCGATGCCGGTGGTCTGGGCGTTGAAACCCTGGGCCTGCGCCCCGATCACCGGACGGTCGATCCCGCCGGCGCGACCCTCGTAGATCGTGCCGTACTGGTCGACGAGGAAGTTGTAGCCGATGTCGCTCCAGCCGTTTGAGTTGCGGTGGTAGCGGCAGATGCCGAGCACCACGCTCGGCGCCTCCTCGCGCGTGTACGTGTTCGTGGAGACGGTGTGGTGCACCAGCGCGGCCCGCACCTCGCCGTAGTCGGGGCCCGAGCGCGGCGGGCAGCTGTCGGCGCCCCAGTCCGCGCGCGCGACCATCCCGGGCTGCGCGTCCTGGGCGCGGGCGCTGAAGAGCCCGGCAAGCGCCACGGCGCCGCGGCTGGCCGCGCCGCGCAGCGCCGTCTTGGCGCGCGCCGCCGCCGTGGCCGTGCCGGTGGAGTTCACGAAGTGCAGGCGCAGCCCGCGAACCGGCGCGGACATGCGGTACTGGATCCAGTCGGCCCCACCCACCCACACCGGGTCGGTGGCCCCGGGCGGCGAGCGCTCGGCACCCGGATCGGGCCCGTGGTCGTGAGCGCCGTGGAGCGTGGACCAGCGCGTCCAGCGGCCGCCGTCGGTGCGCGTGCGGATGGCGATGGACGGCTCGCCGCGGCCGCTCCAGCGAAAGCCCACGAGGTTGAAGCGCTTTGGTGTGCGCAGCGCGGGAGCCACGAGCCCGCGGCCGCGTACCGCACCCGCGGCGGCAGCGTTGCCGGCGTCCGGCGCCAGCTCGAAGTCCACGGCGTCGGGCACCCACTGGCGCGTGGAGAGGGCGGGCGCGGCAAGCACGCCAAGGGTCGCGATCACGGCCGCGAGGGCGAGGAGGACGAGTCGCTTCACGACGTTGCCTCAACACCCTGGCAGCAGCGGCGATGCGGTGCCGCAAGCGGCGTTGCAGCCTCAGCCGGCTACGGAACGAATTCCGGCCCCTGATCCCGGTACTGGTCCTTGAACGCGCGGATGGCGTCGAACACCTGCGGATTGAACTCCTCGCACAGCAGCGCGTGGTCCCAGGTGGTGGCGGCCACCTGGTACGGCATGTCCGTGCCGTTGGGGTAGAGCAGCAAGTGGTAGCTGTCCTCGTCGAAGAGCGCCTTGAGCTGGTCGATCTGCTGCTGGGGCAGGTCCGGCGAGAACTGGATGTTGATGCGGCCGTGCTCGAGCGAGTGGACGGTGTTCTCGGTCTTCGGCGTGGAGGTGTAGGCGCCGTCCTCGGTGGGGACCGGGTGATGGTTGCCCGAGGTGGGCGGGTTGGCCTGGTACTCCACGTCGGTCTCCACGTGGTCGGCGCCCTCGTTCGCCGGGTCCTCGAGCTGGCAGCCCGCCGCCTCGGCGGCGGCCTCGAGGTCGAACTCGCTGGCCGGCGGGATGTCCGGCGGGTCCTCGGCATAGGTGACGGTGGGGGCGCCGGCCGCGGCGTTGTCGGGCGCCTGCGCGCCGTCGTCGTCCCCGCCGCCCGCGGTGAGCGCGACCACGACGGCCACGAGCGCCCCCAGGGCCAGCACCGCGGCAGCCGCGTAGCCCACGAGCTTCTTGCGCTGTGCGGCGCTGTCGGCGGCCTGCTGCTTGGCCAGGCGCTCCTCGCGCAGCTGCTCCTTCTGCTCCTTGCGGCTGGACATCGACGAAGAAGACTAGCCAGCGGCACGACGCGCCCGCGCACGTCGCTTGGCCGAGGGCTTCCAGCAGCTGTCGAGGAAGTCGGCGATCTCTCCGGTCAGGCGCTCGGGCTGCAGCCTGAGCTCGAGGATCGAGCTGGCCTCGACCAGGGTGCCGTCGCGAAGCTCGTCCACGAGCATGCCGGAGTCCGAGAACGGGTGGATCGGGTCGCGCGTGTGACCGATGATGAGGGCGGGCGCCTCGATCGTGGCGCGCTCCGAGCGCGGCGGCGCGGTCCGCCCGAAGAACAGGCCCTGGAGCACGGCCGCGGACGGGCCCGGGTCCTGGCTGATCCAGTCGAGGCCCATGTCGCCGAGGCGCGTGAGCCCGCGCGGGACGCGCCGGGCGCCGGTGGCGGCGAGCCGCGCCAGCGGCTCGCCGAACGTGAGCGCAACGAGCAACGGCGAGAACGCCAGCGCGCAGGCCAGCAGCGCGTTGTCGAGCACGGGCATCTCGATCATGAGCCCGCGCACGCGGGCGGGATCGCGCACCGCGGTCTCGAGCGCGACGTTGGCCCCGAGCGAGGTGCCGCCCACCACGGCCTCGTCCAGCTCGAGGTGGTCCAGCAGGCCGCAGACCTGTTCGGCGAAGATCGGCATGGAGTAGCGCCACATGTCGCGCGGGCGCTCCGAGTCCCCGTGCCCGAGGAGGTCCGGCACGATCACGCGGATGCCTCGATCGGCCAGCGCGGCGGCCAGCGGCGCGTGCATCCTGCGCGACAGGAGCAGCCCGTGGATGAGGACGAAGGTGCGCGCCCCGGACCCGTACTCGTCGAATACGAGCCGGTGGCCGTCGTGCTCGAAGGCCCGCGTGGTGACGGCGGGGTCATTCATCGGCCGCGCAGCATAACCGCCCAACTCCGCAACTTTCGGCGCGTTCGTACCGATAATGGCTGTATGGAGGCGACATCGCTGCCGCGTGGGCGCGCGCTCGCGCTGCCCCGCCGCGTGCTCGCGACGCTGGACGACGAGCGACTCGTGCGCCATCTGCGGCGCGGGAACGTCGTGGCGTTCGAGGTCATCTACGACCGTCACCACCGCGGCATCCTCGGCTACGCGAGGCACCTGCTCGGCTCGCGCGAGGAGGCTGAGGACGCGGTTCAGCACACCTTCGCCTCGGCATATGACGCGCTCGTGGGCGGGGACACCGAGATCAAGCTCAAGGCCTGGCTCTACACCATCGCCCGCAACCGCTGCCTCAGCGTCCTGCGTGCCCGCCGCGAGCAGCCCGCCGAGCTCGGGGAGCTCTCGACCGCCGGGCTGGCCGACGAGGTTCAGCAGCGCGACGACCTGCGCGCGTTGCTCGCCGACCTCCGCGAGCTGCCCGAGCACCAGCGCGCCGCGCTCGTGCTCGCCGAGGTCGCCGGCCTCGGCCATGCCGACATCGCCCAGGTCCTGGAGTGCGACGTGGCCAAGGTGAAGTCGCTCGTCTTCCAGGCCCGCTCCGGCCTCATCGAGCGCCGCCAGGCGCGCGACACGCCGTGCGAGGACATCCGCGAGCAGCTGGCGGTGCTCACCGGCGGCTCGCTGCGGCGCGGGCCGCTGCGACGCCACCTCAAGGCCTGTCCGGGCTGCGCGTCCTACCGCGACGAGGTCAAGCGCCAGCGTCGGATGCTCGCCCTCGCGCTGCCGGTGATTCCCACGGTCGGCCTCAAGGAGAGCGCGCTCGCGGCGGTTGGCATCGGCGGCGGCGCGGCCGGAGTGGGCGGAGCCACCGCTGCGGGTGGCGGGATGGCCGCCGCTGGAGGAGCCGCGCTCGGTTCGGCTGGAGTGGGGGCATCGGGCGGGCTGGCCGGCGCCGCGGCCTCGCTGGCCGCCAAGGCCGGGCTGGCCAAGGTGGCCGTCGCCGTGGTGGCCGGCGGCGCTGCCGTGGGCGGCGGCACGTACGCGATCACGACGGATGCCGGCGCGCCCGCGACGGGGGGCGAGCGTCCCGTCGCGCCCGCGTCCGGCAACGCCCCGGCCGCCGAGGGCGCCGCCCCACAGGGCGGTCCGCCGGCGGTCGTGCCGGACATGGGCGAGCAGCGCTCGGAGCGAGCCCGCGAGCGCCGCTCGGAGCAGCGCCGCGAGGCCGCCCGCGAGCGCCGCGCAGCACGCCGGCGCGCTGCCGAAGGGCGCCGTGACGAGGGACGTGCCCGCGGTCGCGACGACGCCCGCCGCCCCGAGGGACGGCCGGGCGGCGGCGAGCCCGGCGGGAGCCGCCGCGGGGCAGAGCGCCGCCGGGCCAAGCCGGAGCCGCCCGCGCGCGAGCGCGGGCGCAGCACGCCGCCCCGGGGCCGTCCCGAGCGGCCGGACACGCCGCAGCGGCCGGCGCCGCAGTCCTCGCCGCGGCCCGCCCCCGACACCGCCCCGGCGCCCGACGCCACCCCGACTCCCGGGCCCCAGGGCGGCGGCGTCAGGCCCGAGACGCCGCGGCTTCCTCGCTGAGCCCGATCCGGGCGTGCAGCCGCCGAAGCGGGCGCGGTGACCACCAGTTCCAGCGGCCGAGCAGCTCCATCAGCGACGGCACGAGCAGCGCCCGCACGATCGTCGCGTCGATGAGCACCGCGACCGCCGTGCCCAGGCCCACCTGCTTGATGAAGATGATCTCCGAGGTCACGAACGCGCCGATTGCCACGCTGAACAGCAGCGCCGCCGCGGTCACGATCCGGCCCGTGCGCTCGAGACCCACGGCCACCGACTCCGAGTCGCTCACCCCGCGGTCGCGTGCCTCCTTGATGCGTGAGAGCAGGAACACCGCGTAGTCGGTGGAGAGCCCGAACGCCACGACGAACAGCAGCAGCGGCTGGGTGGACTCCAGGCCGCCCTGGCTCGTGTAGTCCAGCAGCCCCTCGAGCCGGCCGTCCTGAAAGATCAGCACGAGCACGCCGAACGCGGCGGAGATCGTCAGCAGGTTCATCAGCGCCGCCTTCACCGGAAGCACCACCGAGCCCGTCATGAGGAAGAGCACGACGAACGTGGCTGCGAACACGATGAGGACCGCCAGCGGCAGGTGGTCGCCCAGGCTCGCCTTCTGGTCCACGAACTCCGCACTGCGGCCGCCGACCAGCACCTCGAACGGCGGCTGGAGCCCTCGCACGTCGTGCACGAGCTGCTCGGCAGCCGCGCTGATGGCATCCGGCTCGGGCACCGCCCGGACGAGCGCGGCGCCCTGTCCGAGGGACTCCGCGGGCGCAACCGCCGCCACCCCGTCCAGGGCCTCGACCCGCTCGGCGTAGGCCGCGAGCTCGGCGTCCGACGCGCCGGACGCCAGCAGCTCGAGCGGCTCCGTGCGGTTGGGCGGGAACTCGCTCGCGAGCCGCTGGTCCACCAGCCGCGGCTCCGAGCCCGCGGGCAGGATCGACGGGTCCACCGACACCCAGTTGACGCCGAGGAAAGGGATGCCGAGCGCGATGAGGAAGGCGGCGCTCGCGGTGGCGATGCGGCCCGGGCGTCGCATCACGAAGCGCGACAGCCGGTACCAGACCCCGTCGGCGGCGGGCCGGGCATCGCGGCCGGCGGCGCGCTGAAGGCGCTTGGGCGCCAGCGCGTTCACCCGCTCCCCGAGCAGCGCGAGCACGGCGGGCAGCACGATCAGCGCGATCGCGGCCGCGATCAGAGCCACGCTCATCCCGCCGAGCCCCATCGAGTAGAGGAAGCGCTGGGGGAAGGTGAGCAGCGCGGCCAGGGCGGCCGCCACCGTCAGCGAGCTGAACAGCACGGTTCGGCCCGCGGTGGCCATCGTGGTGCGCAGGGCCTCGCGGCCCGGCCCGACGCGGGCGATCTCCTCCCGGTAGCGCGAGACGATGAAGAGGCTGTAGTCGATGGCCAGGCCGAGACCGAGGCCCGTGGTGAGGTTGAGGGCGAAGATCGAGATGTCCCAGGCCTCGCTCGCGGCCCGCAGCACGAGGAAGGTGCCGACGATGGCGAGGCCGCCCACGAGCAGCGGCAGCAGCGCCGCCACGACGCTGCGGAAGAACAGCAGCGACAGCAGGAAGAGCAGGGGGAAGGCCAGCAGCTCGGCACGGGTCAGGTCGCGCTCGACCGTCTCACCGACCTCGGCCTGGGCCACGACGGCGCCGCCGATGGCCACGCCCGGGCGCTCCTCGAGGGCGGCGACGAGCTCGTCGGCCGCCTCCTCCTCGTCGGCGCCGGCGCGGAACTGGGCCACGGCGTAGGCGCTGCGGCCGTCCTCGGAGTCGGTGACGGTGCGCACCGCGCCCACGGCCGGGTGGGCGCGCAGCTCGCGCTCCACCGCGGCGAGGCGTTCGCCCCCGCCATCCACGAGCGCCACGAGCCCCGCCTCGGGCTGCAGGCCCGTGATCTCCTCGAGCCGCTCGCCGGCGCGGATGCTCTCGGACGCCGGATCGTCTGCCCCGTAGGGCTCCAGCCGGTCCGCCACCGAGCCGCCGAGGGCGCCGGCGACGAGGGCGATGACGAAGGCCACGGCAACCACGCGTCGCGGGCGGTCATGGGCGAGGTCAGCAAGCCTGCGCAGCATCGGGGCGCTCCTCTCGTTCGGTCATGAGGTCCTGCATGCGCCGGCACCAGCCGGCCGTGAACTCGTGGATCTCGATGCCGCCGCGCAGCGTGAGATAGCCGAAGCTCGGCTGCTCGCCCTCCGCCGGTGCGACGAAGGGCTCGAGCTCGCGCAGGCTCGCCACGATGCCCTCGTGCTTGGCCGCCATGGCGTCGAGCTGCTCGCGCAGCTCGCCCGGCGAGACGGCAGAGCCGAAGAAGAACTTGAGCAGGCCCTCGTCGCGCAGCTCGTAGGTGAGCTCGGCGGTCGAGGTGATCCAGTCGCGCAGCGCCTGCTCCCCCGCGGCCGTGAGCTCGTACTCGGTGCGGCGGCGGCCGCCCTCCGGCGCGGACGCGCGGATCAGCCCATCGGCCTCCAGGCGCTTGAGCTCGGGATAGATCTGTCCGTAGCTCGCGGCCCAGAAGAAGCGGGTGGACCGGTCCACCAAGGCTTTGATGTCATAACCGGTCCGCTTCCCCTTGTGGATCATCCCGAGGATCACTCGTGCGGTGGGGCTCAGATCTGCCATGTATCGATAAGATATATCATTGAGATAGATGAGGCAAGCAACGGTGGAATTCGACGGTGCGACGGCGGTGGAGCCGCTGGGCGATGGCGCCTACCGCGCGGCGATGGACGTGGGCTGGTGGGTCGTGCGCGGCCCCAACGGGGGCTACGTGGCCGCGATCCTGCTGCGGGCGCTGGCCGCCGAGGCCGGCGACGCGGGGCGCGCTCCCCGCTCGCTCACGGTGCACTACGCGGCGCCGCCCGCGGAGGGCGAGGTGCTCATCGAGGTGAGCGTGGAGCGGGCCGGACGCTCGCTCTCCACGCTGTCCGCGCGCATGACCCAGGACGGCCGGCTGCTGGCGCTCGCCCTCGCGGCGTTCTCCGCGCCGTGGCCCGAGCACCACGACTTCACCGATCTCGAGCCGCCGGACATGGGCCCGCCGGGGAGCGGAGTCGCGCCGCCCCGCGAGGGAGACATGCTCCCGCCGATCGCGCGGCGCTGGGAGTTCCGCGGCGCCCTCGGGGGCGCGCCCTTCTCCGGCGCCCCCGAGGCGGTCACGGGCGGCTGGCTGCGGCTCTCGGAGCCGTGCGTGGCCGATGCCTACGTCGTGGCCGCGATGACCGACGCCTGGTTCCCGGCGGCCTTCGCCCGCCTCAGTGAGCCCGCGGCGCTGCCCACCATCGACCTCACGATCCACTTCCGCGCGCCACTGCCGCTCGCCGGTGCGGACCCCGACGGCTGGACGCTCGCCCGCTTCAGCTCACGCTGGGCCCATCAGGGCTTCGTGGAGGAGGACGGCGAGCTCTGGAGCCCGGGCGGGGTGCTGCTCGCGCAGTCGCGCCAGCTCGCGCTGATGGTGTAGGTCCCGATTGCCTGCCGCTAGGTGAGCACCTCGGCGAGCCACTCGCGCAGGTCGTCCACGAACGCCGGATCCACGGCGTGCGGCATCGGCGACTCGCGCCAGAGCACCTCGGCGCCGGCGGCCTGCAGGCGGTCGCGAGCCTCGTGGCCCCACTCCACGCCGATCACGGGGTCGTGGCTGCCGTGGCCGAGCGCGGCGGGGAAGGCGCCGCGGCCGTCGAGGTCGAGCTCGAAGCCGTCCACGCGGGGAATGAAGCCGCTCAACCCGATCAGCCCGGCGGGTGCCGGCCGGCCGGGTCCGAGCGCCAGGGCGTAGGACATCACGGCGCCCTGGGAGAAGCCGCCGAGCACCAGCCGCCCCGCGGGGAAGCCCAGGGCGTCCGGCAGGCCGTCGATCCACCCGCCCAGCAGCTCGCGGCTCTCGTGGAAGGTCTCGGGGTTGGGGTAGCCCACGCGCAGCACCGGCCCGTACCAGTGCGCCCCGCCCGGCGGCAGCGTGAACGGCGCCCTCGGGGTGACGCCCACGAGCCGCGCGTCCGGGTCCAGCGCGTCGAGCAGCGGGAACAGGTCGTGCTCGCTGGTGCCGCGGCCGTGCAGCAGCACGAGCCCACCGGCGGGGTCGCCCGCCGCGGGACGGACGAGGTGCTGGAGGGAGGCGCCCACGCGGCTAGAATGATTGCAGATGCAATCAACTCGCCTCGATCCGGTGGAGCTCGGCGCCTGGCGCGGCTTCCTGCGCGCGCACGCCGCCCTGATCAAGGAGCTCGACGCCGAGCTTCAGGCCGAGCACGGGCTGCCGCTCAGCTCCTACGAGGTGCTCCTCACCCTGGCCTCGGCCGAAGAAGACAAGCTGCGGATGTCGGAGATCGCCGACTCGGTGCTCCTCAGCCGCAGCGGCTTGACGCGCCTGTGCGACCGCCTCGAGCGCGACGGCCTGATCGAGCGCAGCGAGTGCTCCACCGATCGCCGCGGGGCCTACGCCCGTTTGACCGGCGAAGGGCGCCGCCGCTTCGCCGCAGCCCAGGAGACCCACCTCGCCGGTGTGCGCCGCGCCTTCCTCGAGCGGCTCACGGAGAAGGACCTGCGCCGCCTGGCCGACGTCTGGGAGACGGTGAGCCCGGGCGCGGCCAACGCCGGCTAGGAGACCGGCAGCGTCGCCCGGGCCCCGCCCGCGCGCCCCAGCCGGTCGCGGCGGCGCAGCTCGCGGATCGCCCTCGCCAGGCGCTTGACCCCCTCGTCGACCTCCTCGGGAGAGAGCAGCGAGAACGAGAGGCGGAAGGTGGTGTGCGCGGGCCGCTCCACCGTGACAACGCCGCCCGGCGTGAAGGTGACGCCGTGGCGGAGCGCCTCGGTGTAGAGCTCGCGCTCGTTCACCGGGCGATCGAGCGTGACCCAGACGTGATGGCCGCCGGTCGGCAGCACCGCCCGGTACTCGCCGGACAGGTGGCGCTCCAGGGCCTCCATGAGCGCGTCGCGCCGCTCGCGGTAGAAGGGGACGCTGGCCTTGATCTGGCGGTCGTAGCCCCCGGAGGCCAGGAAGCGCGCGGCCATGTGCTGCACCAGCGTGGCGGTGTGGAAGTCGGTCTCGAGCTTGAGCGCGGCGAGCCGCTCGAACACCGGCCCCTGGGCGGCGATCCAGCCCACGCGCAGCCCGCCCCCGACCGTCTTCGACAGCGAGTTGGCATAGATCACGTGGCTCGGCGCGAGCTCCCGGATCGAGCGCACCGGCTCGCCCTCGTAGCGCATGTCGGCGTACACGCGGTCCTCCAGGATGAAGAAGTTGCGCTCGATGGCCAGCTCCGCCAGCCGCTGCCGCCGCTCGGGCGAGAGGTCGCGGCCGGTGGGGTTCTGACATGCGGTCTGGAGGCCGAGCAGCTTGACCTCGTGCCGCGCCAGCACCTGCTCGAGCGCGTCCACGTCCAGGCCGTGCTCGTCCACCGGGATGCCGATCACGCGGGCGCCCGTGGAGCGCAGGGACGACAGCAGGCCGATGAAGCTGGGGCTCTCCACAACCACGACGTCGCCCGGCTCGAGCAGCTCGCGCGCCACGAGGTCGATCGACTGGCGCGCGCCCGAGGTCACGAGGATCTCCTCCGGCTCGCGCGCGTAGCCGAAGCGGCGGCCGCGCTCGGCGATCTGCTCGCGCAGCTCCCACAGCCCTTCGACGGTGATGTAGGAGATGGCCGCGCCGCCCTCGTCGCGGAACACGTCGGCTGTGATCTGCGCCAGCTCCTCGGTGGGGTAGAGCTCCGCAGAGGGGTGGCCGGTGGAGAGGGAGATCATGCCCGGCTCGCCGGCCAGCCGGAACGCGTCGCCGAGCACCTGCTCGGCGTAGGTGATCGGGCGGTCGGGCAGCACGTACACCTGCCACTCGTCGCCGGTCTCGCCCGCCGCCGGGGTGAGCGAGCGCACGAACGTGCCGCGCCCGACCGTGGCGGTGACGTAGCCCAGCTCGGCCAGGCGCCGGTACGCCCGCGCCGCCGTGAGGTGGTTCACGCCCGCCTCGGTGGCGAGTGCCCGCGTGGTGGGCAGCTTCTCGCCGGGGCCGAGGTCGGCGGCCTCGATGGCCGTCACGAGGCGGTCCACGAGCTGCTGGGTCAGCGAGACCTTGCTGTCGCGATCCAGCTCAGACAAGTCGATCTTGTACGACATGAAATGGCCCTTCCTGGTGGCTACGCTGTGATTGTAGTACCACAGAGCGGCGATTGTAAGACCGGAGGATCAAATGTTTCCCTCACATCTCATGGGCCATGACATGAGCCGGTCGAGTCTCCCGGGCTCGACCCGGAGCCCCGTCCCGTCCACGCCGGTCACGATCCGGCGCTCCGCCCCCGCGGACACGAGGGCGGTCGAGCGGTTGGCTGCGCTCGACAGCGCCGGGACGCCAGAGGGCGAGCTGGTCCTCGCGGAGATCGGCGGCTACCTGGTGGCCGCGGTGCCGCTGGACGGCGGCCGCGCCGTGGCCGACCCGTTCCGCCCCACCCTGGAGATCGTGCGCCTGCTCGAGCTGCGCGCCGCCCAGCTCCGCGAGGGGCGGGAGCGGGCCGTCAAGGGGCGCGCGAGCCGCCGCTCCGCCCTCATGCGCCCCCTTCGCGCGCTCGCGCGCTGAGTCTCTCCTCCGAGAGAGCGAACAAGGTGAAGGCCCCGCCCGCGTGCGGGGCCTTCGCCGTTTAGATTTGCGCGCCGATGCCCGCCGAGCTCTCGCCAGCCCAGGTCTTCGCCGAGTACTGCGAGCGAGGTGTGCTCGCCTATCAGGCCGGCCCGTCGGGCGAGCCCTTCTTCTACCCGCGCCTGGTGGCGCCGGGCGGCGGCGAGCCGGAGTGGCGCGAGAGCGCGGGCCGCGGGACGGTGCACGCCACCACCACGGTGCGCCGCCGCGGTCAGGAGCCCCACGACATCTCGATCGTCGAGCTCGACGAGGGCTTCCGGATGATGAGCCGCGTCGATGGCGTGGACCCGGCAGGCGTGCGCATCGGCATGCGCGTGCAGGTCCGCTTCGAGACGCGCGAGGACGGGCCGCCGATCCCGGTGTTCGTGCCGGAGGGCGCGTGACCCCGGCGGCGATCGCGGGCGTGGCCGAGTCCGACCTGGGCGAGGTGGCCCCGGGCATGACGCCGGTGGACCTGATGGCACAGGCCTCGCGACGCGCGCTCGAGGAGTGCGGGCTCGAGCCGGGCGACGTGGACGGGCTGTTCGCCGCCACCACCCAGCTCCCGATGGCCACGCTCAACCTCGGCGAGTACCTCGGCATCGCCCCGCGCTACAGCGACTCCACCCAGGTGGGCGGCTCGTCGTTCATCGCCCACCTCCAGCACGCCCAGGCGGCCATCGCGGCGGGCCTGTGCGACGTGGCGCTTATCGCCTACGGCAGCACCCAGCGGTCGGTGGGCCGCTCCAGCGCGTCGGTGCAGGAGATCAGCCCGTGGGAGGCGCCCTACCGTCCCATGCTGCCGGTCAGCGGCTACGCGCTCGCCGCCTCCCGCCACTTCCACGAGTTCGGCACCACGCGCGAGCAGCTGGCCGAGGTGGCCGTGGCCGCTCGCGCCTGGGCGGCGCTCAACCCCAAGGCCTGGAGCCGCGATCCGCTCACGCTGGACGACGTGCTCGCCTCCCCGCTGGTCTGCGACCCGCTGTCGGTCCGCGACTGCTGCCTTGTGACCGACGGGGGCGCCGCCGCGGTGGTCACCACGGCGGAGCGCGCGGCGTCGCTGCGCACCGCGCCGGTGCGGATCCTCGGCGCCGGCGAGGCCCAGTCCCACCGCCACATCTCGAGCATGCCCGACCTCACCACCACCTGCGCTGTCGAGTCCGGCCGGCGCGCCTTCGACGCCGCCGGGCTGAAGCCCGAGGACGTGGACGTGGCCGAGCTCTACGACGCCTTCACCATCACGCCGGTCGTGTTCCTCGAGGACCTTGGCTTCTGCGCGAAGGGAGAGGGCGGCGCCTTCGTCGAGGGCGGGCGGATCGCGCCGGGCGGCGACTTCCCGCTCAACACCAACGGCGGCGGCCTGTCCTACTGCCACCCGGGGATGTACGGGCTGCTGCTGGTGGTGGAGGCGGTGCGGCAGCTGCGCGGCGAGTGCGGCGAGCGCCAGGTGGACGGCTGCGAGGTGGCGCTGGTGCACGGCAACGGCGGCGTGTTCTCGAGCCAGTGCGCCGCCCTGCTCGGCGGCCCGGCCACGGGCTGAGCCCGCGCTCTAGTTCGAGCCCGGAATCTTGAACAGCCCGGCCAGCTGGGCCGCGAACATCAGGTCGCCGTGCACCCGCAGCTTGCCCTTCATGAACGTCATCGTGGGATTGGAGTTGCCGGTCACGAGCTTGAGGAAGTCGTGGCCGTCCATCGAGATCGTGGTGCGCGCCTCCGCGTCGCCGTCCCTCTCCGCGCGGCAGCTTCCGTCATCGATGAAGACCAGCCAGCGATCGGACTCGCCGTCGGCGCGGCCGCCGACCTTGAACTTGACCACCGCATGCAGGCCCTTGGTCCTCTCCGTGTGCATGTACTCGGGGAAGCGGCGGAAGATCTCGCCGAGAACGAGGTCCCGGAAGGGGCTGCGCATGCCCTCCTTGAGCGCGGCGTCGTCGGCGCCGCCGATGATCCGGGCCATCGCCTCGGCGTCCACGGCCGAGGGATCCACCGCGGGGCCGTCTCCCTCCCCGCCTCCGGGGATTCGGAAGAAGCTCGCGACGTTCATGGCCAGCTCGCTGTCGCCGCTCACCTTCAGCCGGCCGGTGATGAACATGGCGGCCGGGTTGCCGCTGCCCGTGACCAGCCGCAGGAAGTCCACCGCATCGAGCTCGAGGGTGAGGCTCGGTTCGTCCTCGAGGTCGCGGCCGGCGCGGCATTCCCCATGGTCGAGCACCACGAGGAAGCGGTCCTCGGCCTTCCCCGGCCCGCCGATGGTCCATTCGATCGCCGCCTCCACGTCCTTCGTCCGCGCGGGGTCAACGAACTCGGGGAAGCGGCGGAAGACCTCGTCCAGGGCCGCGGCACGCAGCTCGCTGGTCATCACCTCGCCGAGCTGCTCGTCGCTCATCCCGCCGACGGCCTCCGCCATCTCGGCGGCGTCGAGGCCGGACAGGTCGATGGCTGGGGCTGCGCTGTCGTCGGTCATGGTGGCGAATATTCCTACTAAGCGGTAGATTCGTCAAGCTTGAGCGCGCAGATGTCCACCCGGCCCGCCCCCGCGCCCCGCCGCCGCGCCGCGCACCTCGGTCCCGAGCGCCGGCGCCCGCTGGTGCTCGACGCCGCCTTGGCGCTGTTCGCCGAGCGCGGCTACCGGGGGACGTCGATGGAGGCGATCGCGGCGGCGGCCGGCGTCACCAAGCCGGTGGTGTACGAGTGCTTCGATGGCAAGGAGCCGCTGTTCCGCGCGCTGCTCGACCGCGAGGAGGAGCGCCTGCTCGAGGCCGTGGCCGCCGCCATGCCGCGAGCCCCGAGCTTCGACGAAGTCGAGGGCCTGCTGCACGCCGGCCTGGCCGCCCTGCTCTCAGCCGCGGCCTCCGCGCCGGACTCGTGGCGGGTGATCTTCGAGCCCGCCCACGCCGGCGAGCCCGCCGTGGCCGAGCGCGTGCGCCGCGGCCGGGAGGGCGTGAACGCCCGGCTGCGCGAGCTGATCGAGCCCATGCTGGCCGCGGCGGGCGCGGAGCGGGCCGATCGCAAGGCGCCGGTGCTGGCCGAGGTCGTGACCTCGGTCGGGGAGGGAACGGTGCGGGTCCTGCTGCGAGGCGATGGCGGCTGGACGCCGGACGAGCTCGCCGGGCTCGTGGCGCGCGTAGCGGTCCGCGGGCCGGCGGCGGCGTGAGCGTGACGCGGCGCATCCGGCGCACGGCGCGCATCGCCTCGCAGCAGGTGCCCGACGAGCTGCTGCGCATCGCGCGCAGCGCCAGCGGGCGAGCGTCGCTGGAGGGCGCCGTGGACGGCCGGGTGGTGCTGGTCACCGGCGCGTCGTCGGGCATCGGCCGCGCCGCCGCGCTGCAGCTCGGGCGGGCGGGCGCCGTGGTCGTGCTCGTGGCCCGCCGCCGGGAGGCGCTCGAGGAGGTGCGCGACGAGATTGAGGCGAGCGGCGGCAGCGCGCACGTGCATCCCGCCGACCTGGCCGAGCCCGACGACGTCGAGCGCATGGCCGCCGAGGTGCTCGCCGCCCACGGCCACGTGGACGTGCTCGTGAACAACGCGGGTCGCTCCATCCGCCGCTCGCTCGCGCTCTCCCACGACCGCTTCCACGACTTCGAGCGCACGATCCAGCTCAACTACCTCGGGGCCGTGCGGCTCATCCTCGCGCTGCTGCCCTCGATGCGCGAGCGCCGCCGCGGGCACGTCGTGAACGTCTCCACGATGGGGGTGCAGACCAACACGCCGCGGTTCTCCGCCTACATCGCCTCGAAGGCCGCGCTCGACGCGTTCTCGCGCTGCGCCGCCGCCGAGCTGCTCGATGACCGGATCACGATCACCACCATCCACATGCCGCTCGTGCGCACGCCGATGATCGAGCCCACCACGATGTACCGCTCGTTCCCGAGCATCTCGCCCGAGCGCGCGGCGGGCATGGTGTGCGATGCGATCGTGCACCGGCCCAAGCGGATCGCCACGCCGCTCGGGCACCTGGGCGAGCTGGCCTACACCGTGCACCCGAAGTCCGTCGACGCCGTGATGGGCACGGGCTTCCGGCTGTTCCCCGACTCGGCCGCGGCCAAGGGGCGCCAGCCGCGCCCGGCCGAGGCCGAGCGCCCCACGCGCGCGGCGCTCGCCTTCGCCCGCCTGCTGCGCGGCATCCACTGGTGAGCGCCTCGGCGGCCGGCGGGCTCGCGCGCTCGCGGGGGGCGGGGGGCGAAATCCGGGGCGCTGTTCCGCTTTGACCCGAGTATGTCGGGTCAGAACGACACAGAGAAAGGCACACTCGCGGGCCAAAGCCCGCCCGCCAGATGCGGAACCCGCATCAGCCCCCCCGGGCGGCGGTCGTTGCCCGCGCGCCGGTGCGACCGCCCGACAGGGCCAGATGGCGGCGCAGGAAGTGGAGCTGGTCGGCCACCGCTCGCTCGAACGGGTCGCCCGTGTAGACGTCGAAGTGGCCGATCGGGTAGCGGCGCACCTCGGCGCGGCCGGTGGCCTTCCACGCGGCCTTCATCACGGCGCCCGGCGGCGCCACCGTGTCGCGGTCGGCGACCTGGAACAGGGTCGGGCAGGGCACGTCACCCGCGTGCTTGACGGGCCGGTTCAGCGCCGCGCCGAGCACGGCCCGCGCGCAGAACTCGTTCCGGAAGCTGGGACCTTCGATTGCCTGTGAGCCGGGCTGGGCGTCCGGCGACGTCAAGGCCGCCACGCTGCCGGGCGGGCCCACGATCGGCATGAGCAAGGGCCTGCGGCCCAGCAGCGCGCCCACGGCGTCGCGCGCCCCCACGGCCGTGGTGCGCAGCAGCGCCAGCGGCCCCGCGTAGCGCCCGATCTCGAGCACGGCGGCCAGCCCGTCCATGGCGGGCACCTGCGACACCACCGCGGCCACGCGGCCGTCGTCGGCCGCGACACAGATCACGTGGCCGCCGGCGTAGGAGGAGCCCCACAGCGCCACGCGGTCCGGGTCCACGCCGCCGAGCGTGCGGGCGAAGTCCACAGCCGCCCGGTAGTCCTCGCGATGGCGGCGCCAGTCCACGAGCTGGCGCGGCTCGCCCGTGGAGTCGCCGAAGCTGCGGTAGTCGAACAGCAGCACGTCGAGCCCGGCCGCCGCGAAACGCTCGGCGTAGGGCTCCAGCCCGCTGTCGCGCGTGTACCCGAAGCCGTGGGCCATCACCACGCACGGTCGCCCGCGCTCGCCGGCGAAGTCGCCGTCCTCCCCCGCCCAGTGCCACGCGGCGCAGCGCTCGCCGCCGCTGTCGAAGGTCAGGTCCGCTCGCGTCATCGCTCCCCCTCGACCCGCTCGCGGCCGGCGGGGAGCACCTGCGTGCGCAGCTCGTGCTCGTAGACGTAGAAGTCGTGCTGCATGGTGTGGCGCGCACGCTGCGAGTAGTGGCCCGTGAAGCGGCGGTCGTCCTCGGCGATCTCGCGCTCCATCTCCTCCGGCGAGGGCAGCGCCCACTCGCCCGACAGCCAGCGCACGAGGAACTGCGACTGGCACTCGCTGAACGGGAAGATCGTCGGGATGGCCTGGGCCAGCCCGACGAACGCGAGGTCGTCGATCCCCGGCTTGAACATGCGCTTGTAGAGCCGCAGCACGTTGCCCGGCGCCGAGACCAGGTCCTCGTCGAGGAACGGGAAGCTGATCCGGTAGCCCGTGGCGTACACGATCGCGTCCACCTCCTCCACGCCGCCGTCCTCGAAGCGCACGCGGTCCCCGGCCAGCTCGGCCACGTTGGGCTTGGCCACCGCGTCGCCCGACCCCAGGCGCAGCAGCAGCTCGCTGGAGACCGTGGGGTGCGCCTCCATGAACTTGTGGTTGGGCGTGGGCAGGCCGAAGTCCTCCATCCGCCCCGACACCAACCGCGGCAGGATGCGCCCGATCCGGCGCTGCAGCTTCAGCGAGATGCGCGGGTTGGTCTTGACCACCTGGTCGGCCGGGCGGCCGAAGATGTACTTGGGGATGACCCAGGCGCCGCTGCGGGTGGAGATGACCGTGCGCTCGGCCACGCCCTTGCGGGCGAGCTCGCTGGCGATGTCCACCGCGCTGTTGCCGATGCCCACCACCAGCACCCGCTTGCCGCGCAGGTCGTGCGGGTCGGTGGGGTCGATGTAGTGGTGGGAGTGCAGCTCGACTCCGTCGAAGCTGCCGGGGAAATCCGGGTAGGAGGGGTCCCAGTGGTGGCCGTTGCACACGAGCAGCACGTCGAAGCGCTGCTCGTCACCCGACTCGAGCCGGATGCTCCAGCCGCCGTCCTCGAGCCGCTCGGCCCGGTCGACCGTGGTGTTGAAGCGGATGCCCTCGCGCAGGCCGAACGCGTCGGCGTAGGAGTGCAGGTACTCGAGGATCTCGGCATGGTGCGGGTAGTCGGGATAGCGGTCCGGCATCGGGAAGTCGCGGAACGAGATCGACGGCTTGCTGATGTCGATGTGCAGCGACCGGTACGCGGACGAGCGCTGGTTGGGGTTCTTGAAGTACCAGTTGCCCCCGATGTCGTCGCTGGCCTCGAAGCAGGTGTAGGGAATGCCCCAGTCGCCCAGCGCCTTGCCGGCGGTGAGCCCGCTGACGCCCGCACCGATGATGCACACGCGCGGCATCAGCCCGGCGGCTCCAGGCCGGCGGCGGCATGGGCATCCTCGATCCAGCCCTCGAAGCCGGAGAACCGCCGGCGCCTCGCGGCTGAGCTGGATCTTGTCGGGGGCACGCGCTAATCCCTGAACTCGGCCGGCCGCTTCTCCAGGAAGGCGGCGATCGCCTCCGGCGGCGCCTGGCCGAACGTGCTCATGATCTGCTGGCGGTCCTCGTACTCCACGGCCGCGCGCTGCGAGGGGATCTCGAGCGCCGTCCACATGCCCTCCTTGGTCAGGCGCACGGCCCACGGCGCCAGCGCGGTGATCTGCCCGGCGCCCTCGAGCGCGCGGGCGGCCAGCCCGCCGCCGTCCACCACATCCGCCACCAGGCCGATGCGCAGCGCCTCCTCCGCGTCCACCCGCCGGCCCGTGAGCATCAGCTCGTGCGAGCGCGAGGCGCCGATCAGGCGCGGCAGCAGCCAGCTCGTGCCCATGTCGCAGTTCGACACCCCGATGTTGATGAAGGCGGCACGGAAGACGGCTTCGCGGCTCGCGTAGCGGATGTCGCTCGCCAGCGCCAGCGCGAGCCCGAAGCCGGCGGCCGCCCCGTTCACCGCGGCGATGACGGGCTGTGGCAGGGCTCGCAGCTCGACGATCAGCGACGACATGTGCTGCTGGTTGCCGAGGCGGTCGCGCGCGGCGTCGCTGCCGTCGTTGCCCGGCGCCTCGCCGTAGCCCCGCAGGTCCAGGCCGGCGCAGAACCCGCGCCCCGCGCCGGTGACGATCACCACGCGGCACGAGCGGTCCGCCCGGATGGCCGAGAGCTCGGCGTGCAGCGCCTCGCACAGCTCCGCCGTCATCGCGTTGAGCTGGTCGGGGCGGTCGAGGGTGAGCCGCCGGACGTGCGGCGCAGGCTCGTCGACGAGCAGCGGCGAGGTCACGCGCGGAGGAACGCTTCGAGGTCTCCGCGCGCCTTGCGCCGCACCACCCCGCGGAGTGGCGGCACGACCGTCATCGCGATCCCCATCGGTCCGAGCGCCTGGCGCGCCCAGCGGCCGAAATCGAACCGGTCCACGTGCTCGGCGATCAATCCGTCCTCGAAGCCGAACGTGGCCTGGATGTCGTTCACCACCGGCCGCCCGGTGGAGAACGTGTAGCGGGCGATCCAGTGGGCGCGGCCGGTCCGCTCGTCGCCGTCGTGCTCGTGCAGCTCCACCCTCAGATCGGTGGCGCGCCCGGTGAGCATCCGCCACATCCCGCCGACCTGATCCCCGCGCAGCTCGCCGAAGGCGGGATCCTCGAAGCGCGCACCGGGCGCGTAGCACGCCGCCATCGCCTCCCCGTCATGGGCGTCGAAGGCCTCGTAGAAGCGGCGGATGACGGCGGCGCTCATCGCGGTGGCCACTCTAGACCGCCGAGCCGGGCGCTGACCGGGACGGCCGTGTAACGGTCGGGCAGCGTCTCTAACGAGGAGCGCTCGACGTGAGCCGCCCGACGGCACTGCGCCTGTTGCGACAGCTCGACGAGCGCGGAGTGCTGACCGAGGCGAGCCCGGGCGCGCGTGGGCAACGGCGCTACGTTGCTCGCGAGCTGATGGCTGCCGTTGCGGATGAAGGAGCGAGGAGGGGCCCGGCCGCTGGGCGAGTGGCAGGAAGTGGCCCTTGGTGAGCTTGTCGACGTCCCCGAGCATGAGGCGATCGACGATGCCGAGCGCCGCAACGGGTCAGGGCCCGGTCGAGCACGGCCCGCCCGTCGGCGATCTGCGCCGTGTTCCGGTTCGCCGTCCAGCCGGCGGGATGGAGCTAGGGGGACTCGAACCCCCGACCTCCTGGGTGCGATCCAGGCGCTCTCCCAACTGAGCTATAGCCCCGTGAGGGTGCGCCGCGGGGGCGGCGCAGGCGACTCATGGTAGCGGCGAGCGCGGCCTTCCGGCCACCGCGCGGTTAGCCTTGCAGGCGCGGCTTTTCGCTTGCGAAACCGCGGGGGGCGGCCGATAGGACCTATGGGGATCTTCCGTCCATGAGCTTCCGCAGCCGGCTCCGCGTGTTCTTCACGATCATCGTCGTCGTCCCGATGGCGGCGGTGGCGCTCGTCCTGTTCTCGCTCACGGAGGACAGCGAGACGGGCAAGGCCGACGCCCGCCTGGCGGGGGGCCTGCGCACGGCGTTCGCCCTCTACGACGAGGCGGGCGAGAACGCCCGGCGCCAGCTCGACCGCGTGGTCAACGACCGCGAGCTGCAGCGCGCGCTCACGGCCGGCCGCACGGCTGCGATCGAACGGCGCTTGCGCGAGCTCGTGGCCGCCAATCTCGGGATCCGCTCGGCCGCCTTCCATGACCCCGGTGGTGAGCTGGTGGCGCGCGCGGGCGAGGCCGAGGCGGTCTCATCCGCGACGGCCGCCCCCACCACCCGCGCCGGCGAGCGGCTCGGCACGATCGCGGTATCGGTCACGCCGGCGCAGGAGTTCGCGACGGACGTCGCGCGCTTCACCGGGCTGGAGGTCCGCCTCTTCAGGGACGGCCGGCGCCTGGCCTCCACCCTCGAGCGCGACGACGGCAGTCAGGGCTCGGGCGACGTCGAGATCGGCGGCCGTGAGTTCCGCGGGCGCTTCCAGGAGATGCGCGACGCCGTGGGGGCGCCGCTGCGGATCGGCCTCTACGAGGATGCGGACGAGGTTCGGAGCTCCATCAACGAGGGCCGTCTGGCCATCGGCGGCATCCTGGCGCTGTTCCTGGTGCTCGCGCTCGGGTCGTCGGTCTTCGTGGTCCGCTCGCTGCACGGCCAGGTCGAGCAGTTCCTGGCGGCGGCGCGCCGGCTGGGGCGAGGCGACTTCACGATCCGCGTGCCCGCGACGGGCAGGGACGAGTTCGCCCAGCTCGGCCGCGAGTTCAACCGGATGTCGGAGCAGCTCGCGTCGCAGATCGACGAGGTCGAGCGCAAACGGCGCCAGCTCGAGGAGACGATCCGCCGGGTGGGCGAGGCGTTCGCCACCGGCCTCGACCGCCAGGGTGTGGTGGACCTCGCCGTGCGCACCTCCATGGAGGCGTGCTCCGCCCAGGCCGGTCGTGCAGTGGCGCTGGACGCGAACAAGATGCCGTCCGCCGCCGTGGGCACCGACGACGCACGGCTCGCCGCGGCGCTGGAGGCGGCCGAGCGCAAGGCGTTCACGGTGGACGCGGAGATCGGGGCCGAGCTGATCGCCACGCTGGAGCCGTCGCTCGACGCGCCCGAGATGCGGCGTCTCTCGGCGGTCGAGGTGGACGGGGCGCACGCCCTCGCGCTCCCGCTGCGCGCGCATCTCGGCGCGGGCAGTGACGTCCAGTACGTCGGTGTGGTGGCGATCGCGCGCGAGGGCGAGCCCTTCAGCGACGCCGAACACGACCTGTTCGGCTACCTGGCGGGCCAGGCGGTGGTGTCGATCGAGAACGTGGACCTGCACGAGACCGTCCAGCGCCAGGCGGTCACGGACGAGCTCACGAGCCTCTACAACGTCCGCCACTTCCACGACTGGCTCGACGTCGAGATCGAGCGCAGCAAGCGCTTCGCCACCCCGATCGGGCTCGTGATGCTCGACATCGACGATTTCAAGCTGGTGAACGACACCTACGGCCACCAGCAGGGCGACCTCGTCCTGATGGAGGTCGCCCGCGCCGTGCGCGAGCTGTCGCGCGACGTGGACGAGCCCGCCCGCTACGGGGGCGAGGAGATCGCCGTGGTCCTGCCCCAGACCGACATCGAGGGCACCGCGCTCGCCGCCGAGCGCGTCCGCACCGCCATCGAGGCGCTCGAGATCCCGCGGGTGGACGGCAAGGGCGTCCTGCGGGTGACCGCAAGCTGCGGCGTCGCAGCCCTGCCCGGGTCAGCGCCGGCCAAGGACTCGCTGATCGCGGCGGCGGACGCCGCGCTCTACCGGGCCAAGCGCGCCGGCAAGAACCGTGTCGAGCGCGCCGACGCCGCCGCGGCGCGCAGCTGAACCGGGTCCTCCACTACGCTACGCCACCGAGATGGGCCTGCTCGACGACGCCATCCGCCAGCACCTCGAGCTCAAGCGGGCGCACGGCGCCAGCTCCGAGGAGCTCGCCGACAAGGAGGCCGAGGCGTTCGGCCCCGCCCGCCGCGAGCGGGTCGAGGCGGAGCCTTCCGAGGAGCTGTCGGCCGAGGCCGCGTCAGGGGAGGAGCCGATTGCCGAGGAGCCGATTGCCGAGGAGCCGATTGCCGAGGAGCCGGTCGCCGAGGAGCCGGTCGCCGAGGAGCCGGTCGCGGACGAGCCGGCCGAGCCCGTGGGCGACGAGATCACGCGGCTGCTGGAGCCGGAGCCGGCCGAGGGGGAGCCCGAGCCGCACGCCGCCGTCGCGGCCGAGCCGGAGCTGGAGCCGGAGCCGGCCGAGGAGGAGCCCGAGCCGCACGCCGCCGAAGCGGCGGCCGCCGCGCCGGAGGCGGACCTGCTCGAGCCCGTGGCCGACGCTCCTCGCGCACCCGAGGCCGAGCCCGTCGAGCCCGAGCCCGCCGCCGAGGCGCCGCCCCGCCGGGGTGACACGCCGCCCCACGGGGCCCCCGCCGTGGAGCGCGATCCGGCCGACGAGATCTTCGAGGAGGAGCCGGCCGAGCCCGAGTCCGACGAGGAGGACGAGGACGTCCTGGAGGAGACGCCGGAGTTCCTCCAGGAGACGCCCGAGCACGACCGGCTCTGGTTCGAGCAGAAGCCTCCGCGCGACTTCGACTTCGACGACGACTGACCTAGGCGCCGGTCGCCTCCAGCACCACGCGCGCGACCTGCTCGGGGTCGTCGTATGTGGGCACGTGCCCGCAGTCCACCAGCACGACCGTCCGCACACCAGTCGGATCCCTCCGCGGCCGGGTCACGAGGCGGTCGTGCTCGCCCCAGGCGAGCGTGACGGGGGCGCTGATCCCGTCCAGCCCGGAGAAGACGCCGTTGCGCATGGCCAGGTTGGCGTCCACGAACCCGGGCGCCTTCGCGTAGGCGCGCACGAGGGCGTAGGCGGCGTCGGCGGGCACGCGCTCCGGGTGGGCCACGGCTCCCGACAGCGCGGCGCGCCGCCCGCGGCGCGTTGCCAGCAGCGGGCGCAGCGCAGGCAGCAGGACGCGGGCCGCGGTGCGTGCGCGCTCCGGCCGCGGCCCCAGCGGCTCGCGCCAGAAGCCCGCGGGGCAGAGCGCCGCCACCGAGCTCGCGCCGCCGGCCTTGGCCAGCTCGAGCGCCACCCACGCGCCCAGCGAGATCCCGGCAACGTGCGGGCGCTCCACGCCGAGCCCGGCGGCGAAGCCGGCGATCGCGCGCGCCAGCGCCTCGGGAGTGGGCGCGGCACCGCCGGGAAGCAGGCCGGACTCGCCGAACCCCGGCATGTCCACCGCGATCACGTCGCGCTCGGCGGTCAGGCGCTCCCACACGGGTCGCCAGACCTGGCGGTCGCCGCCGAGCGGGTGCAGCAGCAGCAGCGGCTCGCCGCTCCCGCCGCGGTCGTAGGAGAGTCCCATCGCGGACATCGTGACGGCATACGTGCCGGAGAGCGGGCCCGATCACACTGATCTGAGGCTCTTCCCGCCGCGTAGGGTCTCCCGATGGAACTGACCGGCGCCACCGCCCTCGTCACGGGCGCCAACCGCGGGATCGGGCGCGCCATCGCCGAGGCGCTCGCCGCCCGTCCGATCGCCCGCGTGCTCGCCGGCGTGCGACAGCCCGAGGACTTCGAGCCGATCGCGGGCCCGGTCGAGCCGGTGCGGATGGACCTCTCCTCACGCGACTCCATCGACGCCTCGTGCGCTGCGCTCGGCGGCCGCCTGGGCGAGATCGACCTGCTGGTGAACAACGCCGGTCGCATGACCGGCGGCCTGCTGGAGGAGCAGGACCTCGCCGAGGTCTACGCGATGCTGCAGGTCAACCTCGTGGCGGTCACCCACCTCACCCACGCCGTGCTGCCCGGCATGCTCGAGCGCGGCCGCGGCAAGGTGGTGAACAACGCCAGCATCAGCGGCTACGCGTTCTTCCCGGCGGCGAGCACGTACGCGGCGTCCAAGGCGGGCGTGGTGGCGTTCAGCGAGTCGCTGCGGCGCGAGCTGCGCGGCACCGGCGTGGGCGTGCTCCACCTCGTCACGCCGGGGGTGGACACGGACATGATGGGCGCGACCGAGGACGCCTACGGCCGGCACATGGACACCTCTGGCTGGACCAAGCAGCCCGCGGAAGACTGGGCCGGGCGGGTGGTCAGGGCGATCGAGCGCGACGAGCACGTGCTCGGCCCGGGCGACCGCATGGCGCTGGCCAAGCTCGCCTCGCGCGGCCCGGCGTTCCTCCTCGACGCGATCGCCGCGCGCGGCTTCAGCCGGACGCCGCGAGGCTGAGCGCGGGCGCCTCCTGCTCGGCGCGCGTGCCCAGCCTGCCGGGCTTGGCCAGCAGCAGCTGCACGTCGCCGATGCGGCCCTCGCGGAAGCCGGCTTCCGTGTAGGCGAGGTAGAGGCGCCAGAGGCGCCGGAAGCGGTCGTCGTAGCCGAGCTCGGCGGCCTGTGCCGCGTTGCTCTCGAAGCGCTCGGCCCAGTGGGCGATCGTCTCGGCGTAGTCGGGCCCGATGTCCTCGAGCCAGGTCATGCGAAGGTCGGTGCCCGCCACCGAGCGCGCCAGCGCCTCCACCGACGGCAGGCAGCCGCCCGGGAAGACCATCGTGTTGGCGAAGCTGCGCGAGGCCTTCTCCACGTGGAACGCGCGGTCGTCGATCGTGATGGCCTGGAGCAGCATCAGCCCGTCGGGGGTGAGCAGTCCACTGCAGTGCTCGAAGTAGGCGTCGAGGTACTGCCAGCCCACGGCCTCGATCATCTCGATCGAGACGAGCTTGTCGTAGCGCCCGTCGATGTCGCGGTAGTCCTCCAGCAGCAGCTCGATCCGGTCCTCCAGGCCGGCAGCGCGAACCCGTGCGCGGGCGAAGTCGTGCTGCTCGCGAGAGATGGTGGTGGTGGTCACGCGGCAGCCCGTGGTGCGCGCGGCGTGGATGGCCAGGCCGCCCCAGCCGGTGCCGATCTCCAGCAGGTGGTCGTCAGGCCCGAGCTCCAGGCGCTCGCAGATGCGGTCGAGCTTGGCCCGCTGCGCCTGCTCGAGCGTCATGCCCGGCGCCTCGAACACGGCGCACGAGTAGGTCATGGTCTCGTCGAGGAAGAGCGAGAAGAGGTCGTTGCCGAGGTCGTAGTGGGCGGCGATGTTGCGGCGGCTGCCGCGCCGCGTGTTGCGGGGAACGAGGCGCTGGCCGGGGCGCAGCAGCCAGGCGAAGCGCTCGCGCAGCCGGTCGAGGCCGCGCACGTTACGGGCGGCGATGCGGATGAGGGCGAGCACGTCGTCGCAGTCCCAGCGGCCCGCGGCATACGACTCCGCGAGGCCGGTGCTGCCGCGCAGCACCGATCTCCAGACGCCGCGGTCGTGCACGTGCACGGTGGCGCGCAGGTCGGCGCCCGGGTCGCCGAAGGACTCTCGCCGCCCGTCCTCCACCACCACGATCTCGCCCCGGCGAACCCGTCGCAGCAGCGCGGTGACGATCCTGCGCGCGCTCATGTGGACCGCTCCGGGTGGGGGTGATAGGTCGCGCCCTTGCGCTTGAGGCGAAGGGCGTTGAGGTAGATCCGCGCGGGCACGGCGAGCGACATCGGCGGATAGCGCACCAGCACGCGGGTGAGCGCGGCCCGGTCCAGCTCGCGCCGGTGCAGCGACAGCGTGGCATCGAACACGGCCTCGTCCTTGTGGCGGTTCTCGATGTTCACCACGAGCTGGTCGCCGGGCTCGGTCACGCGCCACTCGTAGCGCTGGTCCATGCCGAGAAAGGGCGACACGTGGAAGGCCTTGTCCATCTCGTCGCGCAGCACGCGCCCGCCACCCGCGCTGCGATCGAGCACGTAGGCGTGGCGCTCACCCCAGGGGGTGTTGGTGACCTCCGCCACCACGGCGTCCACGCGCTCTTCCTCGTCGAAGCAGAAGTAGAAGCTCACCGGGTTGAAGGACAGGCCGAGGTAGCGCACCTGGGTGAGCAGGCGCACCGGCCCGCCGGGGCGCCGGCCGAGATCGCCCTGCACGGCGTCGCGCGCGGCGTCGGCCAGGGGCACGGACGCGTCGCCGAGGTAGTCCGAGCGGCGAAAACAGGCGGGGGCCGGGCGGCGCGCGGACCACAGCGGATGGCGGTCCAGCAGCCCTGGCAGCTCGCCGAGGTCGAGGTAGAGCATGAAGGTGCGGTAGCGGAAGGCGTGGTCCACCGGCGCGTGGCGGCGGTGGCGCACCCAGCCCTCGTAGATCGCGGACTCGCTCATGCCCCTGTCCCCCGAGGTGCGTCCAGCAGCTCGCAGGCGCGGTGGGCGCTGCGTACGCCGTCCTCGTGAAAGCCGAAGCCCCAGTACGCGCCGCAATAGTGGGTGCGGTTCACGCCGCTGATCTCGTGCCAGCGGCCCTGCGCCGCGATCCCCTCGGGAGTGAAGACGGGGTGGGCGTAGGGGATGCGCCGGATCATGCGCTCGGGGTCGATCAGGTCGGTCCGATTGAGCGTCACGCAGTAGTCGTCGCCGGAGTCGAGCGACTGCAGTCGGTTCATGTGGTAGGTGACCGCGGTGCGCCCGGGTGCGTGCTCGCCCAGATGGAAGTTCCAGCTCGCCCACGCTCGCCGCCGCCGCGGGAGCTGGGAGCGGTCGGTGTGGAGCACGGCCTCGTTCGGCACGTAGGGGATCGCGCCCAGCAGCTCGTGCTCGGCCGGCGACGGGTCGGCGAGCATGGCGAGCGCCTGGTCGGCGTGCACGGCCAGGACGACCTCGTCGTAGCGCTCCGGGCCGGCCCCGTCCACGGTCACGTCCACCCCGCCGTCCACGCGCTCGATTCTGCGCACGGGCGCGTTCAGGCGGATGCGGTCGCGGAAGGGGGCGGTGAGCGCCTCCACGTAGCGGGCGGAGCCGCCGCTCACCGTGCGCCAGCGTGGGCGCCCCCTCAACTCGAACATGCCGTGGTTGTCGAAGAACTCGGCGAGGAAGCTCGCGGGGAAGGCCCAGGCCTGCTCGGGGTCCGCGGACCAGACGGCCGACATCTGCGGGACGATCAGCCTCTCGGCGAACTGGGGCGAGTAGCCACCCTCCTCCAGGAAGGCACCGAGCGACGGGCCGCCGCCGTTGGTGCCCACGAGCGCGCGGGCCTCGCGGTTGAAGCGCACCAGGTCGCGGATCATCCGGTGGAAGGCCGGCGACACGAGGTGGCGGCGGCGTGCGAAGAGCCCGTTGGGCGACGAGCCGCTGTACTCGAAGCCGTTGCCGTTGCTGACGGAGAAGCTCATCTCCGACGGCTGGCCGGCCACGCCCAGCTCCTCGAGCAGCCGCTCGAAGCGGGGATAGTTGCGGTCGTTGAAGACGATGAATCCGGTGTCCACGTGGTGCGTGGCGTCGGCCGTGTCCACGCGAATCGTGTTGGTGTGGCCGCCGGGGTAGGAGCCTGCCTCGTAGACCGTCACCTCGTGGCGCTCGCGCAGGGTGTGGGCCGCGACGAGGCCCGACACCCCGGCGCCCACGATCGCGACCCTCATGTCTCGGTGGTGGCGGCCAGGCCGATGCCCGTCGCGGCGGCCGCTCCGGCCAGCGCGACGGTGCCGGGGGCGGCGCGATCGGGAAGGGACTTGCGGGCGGCGAGGGTGGCCGCGATATCGGCGAGGTCGCAGGCCGCGCACGCGATCAGCCAGGGCCGGAGCGCCTCGCCGTCGGAGCGTGCGGCGAGCGTGCCCGCCGACAGCGCGATGTCACGCGCGCCGAGGCCGCGCACCGCCAGCTGGGTGGGCCGGCGGTCGGCGTCCCCGCCGATCCAGGCGGCCGCCGCGCGGCGTGGAGCGGCGATCAGCGCGACGCCGTAGGCGATGCGTGCCAGGGCGAACGCGATGGTGAGCTGGCGCGACGATGGCATCGAAAATCGATACGCGAAGCACCGAGAAGCCGATCACTCGCCACTCAAGTTCTGGGGCGGTGTGCCGACAGAGGGGGTACGACGGCAATGAGGGTTCCCGTCGTTCGGATCAGCGGCGCTTGCGCCGCACCTGCTGCAGCTGGATGAGGGCCGCCGGGTGGGCGGCCCTCATCACGTCCCCGGGCCCGCTCAGCCGTCGGCGATGTAGCCGCGCGTGCGCGCCGCGGCCAGCACGCGCTCGATGCCCTGCTCGTAGGCGGCCACCCGCAGCGACACCTTCTCCTGCCCCGCCCGCTCTGAGACCTCGCGGAAGGCGGTGCGCATTATCTTGCCGAGCTTGTCGTTGACCTCCCGCTCGTCCCAGCGGAAGTGCTGGAGGTTCTGCACCCATTCGAAGTAGGAGACCGCTACGCCGCCGGCGTTGGCCAGCACGTCGGGTACGACGTAGACGCCCTTCTCCGTGAGGATGTCGTCGGCCGCGGGGGTGGTGGGGCTGTTGGCCCCCTCGATGATCATCCGGCAGTCGAGGAGATGGGCGTTGCCCTGGTGGATCATGCCCCCGAGCGCCGCGGGGACGAACACCTCGCACTCGATCGCGAGGAGCTCGTCGGCCGTGATGGGCTCCACCCCGGCGAACTCGTCCAGCGCGCCGCCCTGAGCCAGGTGCGCGTGCAGCGAGTGGGCGTCGATGCCGCCGGGCGCCCGGATGGCGCCGGTGGCGTCGGACACGCCCACGATCGTGCAGCCCAGATCCTGAAAGATACGTGCCGCCCACGAGCCCACGTTGCCGAAGCCCTGGAGCACCACGCGCGTGGCGTCCGGGGTGAGATCGAGCTTGGGGGCGGCCTCGCGGTAGCAGAACACCACGCCGCGCCCGGTGGCCGCCTCGCGGCCGTAGGAGCCCTCGAGCTCGAGGGGCTTGCCCGTGACGATGGCCGGCGTGTGCCCGTGCAGCTTGCCGTACTCGTCCATCAGCCAGGCCATGGTCTGGGCGTTGGTGTTCACGTCGGGCGCCGCGATGTCGCGCGTGGGCCCCAGCACCTTCTCGATCTTGGCCATGAAGGAGCGCGTGATCTTCTGCAGCTCGTCGCTGTCGAGGTCCCCCGCCGGGCAGTTGATCCCGCCCTTCGCGCCGCCGAAGGGGATTCCCACCAGCGCCGTCTTCCACGTCATCAGCGTGGCGAGAGCGCGCACCTCGTCGAGGTCGACCTCGGGATGGAAGCGGATGCCGCCCTTGTACGGCCCGCGCGCGCCGTTGTGCTGCACGCGATAGCCCGAGAAGACGTGGATCCTGCCGTCGCTCAGCTTGACCGGGATCTGGACCTGCACCTCGCGGTAGGAGGACCGCAGCACCGCCGCCACGTCGTCGCGCAGGTCCAGTCGCTCCTTGGCGATGTCGAAGTAGTGGTTGACGATCTCGTAGTTCGAGACCTCCGCCCGCCGCGGGCGCGCCGCGATGTTCGACGGCCGCGGCGACTTGTCGGGGTCCCCGTGCCCGTCCTCGTGCAGCTCCTCCTTCGAGACACCCGTCTCCTCGGCCATCGCGCTCCTCCAATCGCGGACTCGTCCGATCGTCCCACCGCCGGTGGACGGCGGCAAGCGCCTACCCGTCAGGCGCGCGCGGCTCACCTACCATTGGCCGCCGAGGGGCCATAGCTCAGTTGGGAGAGCGCCTGCTTTGCAAGCAGGAGGTCGCCGGTTCGAGCCCGGCTGGCTCCATCAACCGGTGCCATCCTGCCCTGGGCCGCTCTTCGCGGCCTCGAGCAGGACGGTGCGTGCATCATGAGGCGATGCCGACTCTCGCCACGATCGGCGTCTACGGCTTCACCGCCGGAACGTTCCTCCAGGCGCTGCAAGACGCGGACGTGCGCCTCCTCCTCGACGTGCGCCAGCGCCGCGGAGTGCGCGGCAGCGAGTACGCGTGGGCCAACTCCGCCCGTCTTCAGCGGGCGCTGGCCGAGGCCGGCATCGCGTACACCCACCACAGGGAGCTGGCTCCCACCACCGCGCTGCGCCGGCTGCAGTACTCCGAGGACGCGCGCCAGGGCGTGGGCAAGCGATCCCGCGAGGAGCTCGCGCCGGAGTACGTGCGCCGCTACACCGCCGAGATCCTCGACCCCGTGGACCTGGGCGAGCTGGCGGCCGGCCTGCCCGGCGTGGGTGCGGCCGCGCTGCTGTGCGTGGAGCGCGACCCCGAGGCCTGCCACCGCTCGCTGATCGCCGCCCGCCTCGCCGCCGAGCACGGTGCGCGGGTGGTCCACCTCCTCCCCCGAACAACAACGAACGTCGCGCGCTGACCCCTATGGGGAGTAACGCGCGACGTTCATCGCCCACGGCCGCTGTGGAACCCCTTGTTCAGCAGCTTGCGCGCCTGGCGGCCCGGGTCGGGCGAGTCCAGCAGCGCCACGCCCAGCGTGCGCCCGCTTCGCCGCGCCACGCCCACCAGGCAGCGGCCGGCGCGGCGGGTGTATCCCGTCTTCAGGCCGATCGCTCCCGGGTAGTCGCCGCGCAGCAGTGGGTTCGTGCTGGTGAGGAAGAGCCGGCCGCCGCGGATTGGGAAGCGCAGCGCGGCCCGCTCCTTGCGCACCACCCGCCGGATCCGGAACTCGCGCATGTCGAGCCGCGCGAGCTCGGCCAGGTCCGCCGCGCACGAGCGGTTGCCCGCCTCGAGCCCGTGTGAGGAGACGAAGCGGGTGCAATCGAGCCCCAACTCGCGCGCGCGCCGGTTCATCGCGTCCACGAAGTCGTCCTCGTCACCCGACACGTGCACGGCCAGCGCGATGGCGGCGTCGTTGCCCGAGGGCAGGAGCAGACCGTGCAGCAGCGCCTCGATCGGCACCCGCCGGCCACGAGGCAGCCGGCCCACGCCCGAGCCGCGGTAGGCGAGCGCCGCGCGCGTGATCCGCACGCGCTCGCGCGGCTGCGTGCGCTCGGCCACCAGCAGCGCCGTCATGATCTTCGTGAGGCTGGCCATCGGCAGCCGGCTCTCGGGGTTCAGGCGCCAGAGCACCTCGCCCGTGTCGAGGTCGAACACGAGTCCCGCGCGCGGGGCGTGCCTGAAGCGCAGGTGGAAGGCGTCGACGGAGTCGAGGTCCACGGCGGCGTCGTCCGCCGCGGGCGCCGCCTCCCCCGACGACGCGGCCGGCGGCGACGCCGTGGCCACCGGCGACGCCGTGGCCACCGGCACGCTCGTGGGCGACGTCGCGTCGTCGTCGAGCGCCACCCAGACCGCCGCGCCGACCCCGGCCACGGGGGCGGCCAGGGCGAGCGCCAGCGCCAGCGCGCCGCCGGCGCGCCGCCGGCGCCGCCCGCCCTGCAGGACGCTGCGCCTAGTCATCGGGCGGGGTCGTGAGGGCGCCGAGCACGCCGAAGCCGAGCAGCGCGAGCACGAACAGCGACACGACGACCAGTATGTCCACGCCCTCCTCGATCGCCACCCGGATCGTCAGGAAGGCGAGCAGCCCGATCAGCGACAGGGCCGCGGCGAGCACGAGGTTGCGGGTCATCAGTAGACGGGGATGCGGTTGGAGCGGTCGTAGTCGTCCTGTTGCCTGTCGGCAAACAGCTTGATGAGCAGGAGGCCGAACACGAAGCCGCCGATGTGGGCGAAGTACGCCACTCCTCCGCCACCCACGGGCTGCGCGAGGTCCGCCGCTCCGTAGAAGACCTGGAGCAGGAACCACAGTCCGAGCACGACGAGCGCGCTCAGCTCGATCACCGTGAAGAAGATCACGATGAAGATGAGCGTGAGCACGCGCGCGCGTGGATAGAGCAGCGCATAGCCGCCGAGCACCGCGGCCACCGCTCCGCTCGCCCCGATGGTCGGTATGGCCGCGTCGGGGTCGATGGCAGTCTGAGCCGCCACCGCCGCGATCCCCCCGAGCAGGTAGAAGGCGACGAACTTCGCGCGGCCCATGGAGTCCTCGACGTTGTTGCCGAAGATCCACAGGAAGAGCATGTTGCCGATGATGTGCAGAAGCCCGCCGTGCATGAACATCGACGTGAAGAGGGTGACCCAGAACGGCGCCTGCTCGGGTGCGGACCCGGACACTCCGGGCTGCCCCTCGCACGCCACCTGGCCGTCGGGCGTCACCCCGCACTCGTCGCCGGGGTTGGTGAGCTCGTAGGGGATCACCCCGTACTCGACCACCTTCTGGTCGTCCACGGACGCCCCGGACAGCGACAGCGTGGCCTCCTGGAAGCCGAAGAACACGAGCACGTTGAGCACGATGATCGCCACGGTGATCACCGGGAACCGGCGCGTGGGGATGTTGTCCTTGAGGGGAAACATGCGTTGCTACGCTCGCCGGGCCGATGCAGGTCCGTACCGCCCATCCCTACGATGACACCGACGTCATCGACTCGCGGGCGCCCCGCACGAACCAGGCATTCATCGGTTCGCTCGCGCTCCTCGCGTTCCTCTTCTCATTCGCCTGGCTGCCGGCGCTGCTGGCGCTGCAGCTCGCGGGCGGGCTGACGTTCGGCCGCCGCTACTGTGCCCCCTGCCTCTTCTACTTCGAGGTGCTCCAGCCGCGCTTCGGCGAGGGCCGCCTCGAGGACGCCCGGCCGCCCCGCTTCGCCAACTTCGTGGGCCTCGTCTTCCTGAGCGCCGCCACCCTGGCCTTCGTGCTCGGCGCGAGCACGGTCGGCTGGGTCCTCACGCTGGTCGTGGCCGCCCTCGCGCTGCTCGCCGCGAGCACCGGCGTGTGCGCCGGCTGCGAGCTCTACGTGCGCCTGGCCCGCCTGCGCGGGCTGTGGGTGAAGCCCGCCGACGCCGGCCTGGACGGCAGCGGCATCGGGGTGATCGGCTTCTCCGGCCCCTACTGCCTGGCCTGCCGGCACTGGGAGGATGCGCTCGCGGGCGCGGGCATCGAGTTCGCCAAGGTGGACGTGGCCGAGCGCCCCGACCTGGCCCGCCGCTACCGCGTCAAGCACACCCCGCTCGTGCTCGCCGTCCGGCTGCCGGAGGGCGCCGTGGTGGAGCGCTACGACGACGAGCCGCAGGCCGGGCAGGTCGAGCGCCTGGCCGCACTCACCGCGGCCTGAGCGCCGCGCGGGCTCTACGCCCCCGCCGCCTCCGCCACGACCTCGCCCCGCTTGGCCTCCTTCAGCGTCTGCTCGGCGTGGTAGCTGGAGCGCACCAGCGGCCCCGCGGCCACGGACTCGAAGCCCATCGCGTACGCCTCGCGCTCGAGCTCGGCGAACTCGTCGGGGTGCCAGTAGCGCACCACCGGCAGGTGGTTCTCGGTGGGGCGCAGGTACTGCCCGACGGTGAGCACCTGCACGTCGTGCTCGCGCAGGACGCCGAAGGCCTCGAGCAGCTCCTCCTTCGTCTCGCCGAGGCCGGTCATCAGGCCGGACTTCGTGACCACCTCGTCGCCGCCCATGGCCTTGGCGTTGCGCAGCACACGGCAGGAGCGCGGGAACTTGGAGCCGCGGCGGGCCAGCGGGTAGAGGCGCGGCACGGTCTCCACGTTGTGGTTGAAGACGTCGGGGCGCTCGGCCACCACCCGCGCCAGCGGCATCTCCTGGCCGCGGAAGTCGGGGGTGAGCACCTCGACCCTGCAGCCGGTCGCCTGCCGGCGGATGGACCGGATGACCCCGACGAACGCGCTCGAGCCGAGGTCGGGGAGGTCGTCGCGGTCCACGCTGGTGATGACCGCGTGTCGCAGCCCCATGCGCGCGACCTGCCGCGCCACCTTGGCCGGCTCGAGCGGGTCGTTGAAGGTGGGCCTGCCGGTCTTGACGTTGCAGAAGCCGCAGCGGCGCGTGCACGTGTCGCCGAGGATCATGAACGTGGCGGTGCCCGACTCCCAGCATTCCCCGATGTTGGGGCAGGCGGCCTCCTGGCAGACGGTGTGCAAACCATCATTCTCGATGCGGTCGTGCAGCTCGCGGTAGCGCTTGCCGCCGGGGGCCGGCACCTTGAACCAGGGCGGCTTGCGCTCGCGGAAGGGTCGCACCTCGCCCATGTCGAGGACGCGGGCGCCGCCGGGATTCGCGCGCGAGCGGGTACTCATGCGGCGATCGACTCTACCGGTGCCAACCGCTCGCCCGACACCAGCCGCTGCCGCAGCCCGTGCGCCTCCGCGAAGCGGTGCGCCACGCGCCTGCGGAAGCAGCGCATGGCGTCCGGCCGGCCGGTCTCCGTGTACACGGATGTCATGCGCACGCCCTGGATCCCGCAGGGCACGACCCACTCGAACGGCTGCAGGTCGTTGTCCACGTTGATGGCGAAGCCGTGCGTGGTCACGCCGCGCGACACGTGGACCCCGATCGAGCCGATCTTGCGCTCCTCCACCCACACGCCGGTGAGGCCCTCGCGCACCTCCGCGTCGATGCCCTCGTCGGCCAGCGCCGCGATGATCGCGCCCTCCATCGTGCGCACGTAGGCGAGCACGTCCGTAATCCGCATGATGGGGTACCCGACCAGCTGCCCGGGCCCGTGGTAGGTCACCCGACCGCCGCGATCGCTGGGCCGAACCTGGATGCCCTGGCTCTCGTACCACTCCTCGCCCATGGGCAGCTCGCCCGGCGCGGCGCGGCGCCCCTTGGTGTAGACGGGCGAGTGCTCGAGCAGCAGCAGCGAGTCCGTGACCTCGTCCGCCTGGCGCCGTGCCCGGATCCGCTCCTGCAGGACCAGTCCGTCGTCGTATTCGACGCGTCCGAGGTTGGCTACCCACAGCTCCGGCATGGCTTCCACCAAGGCTACCGCGGGCTACTCTCGCCCCCGTGACGACGAAGGAGCGCTTCTGGACGCACCGGCTGCTCTGGCGCCTGCGCGGCGGCCTGGTCTGGCCGGCGTTCTTCGCGCTCACGCTGGCCGACGCCCTCATCCTCACCCGCCTCCCGCCGGTCCGCACGGGCGTGGACTTCGTGCCCGGCCTCATCCTGGCCTCGTTCGCCAACCTCTTCCTGATCGGCCTCGTGGGGCCGTGGCTGGCGCGCCGCCTGCACCGCCGCGACCCCCAGGGCCCCCCGCTCGAGGTGCTGGCGGACCGCGCCGGCAGCATCCTGCTGGCCATCGCCACGGTGGGCATCGTCGCCGCGGGCCTGGCCACCCGGCCGCTCGTGGTGTCCGAGACCGAGGACACCGAGGCCGCCGCGGGAGCCGTGCAGGCCCACATCGAGGAGAACGCGAACGCCGAGGTGCGCCGCAACCTCGACACCGCCAACACCATCCGCCTGGAGGAGGACCTCTTCCGCATCTGCGTCGCGCTGGACGACCGCACGCGCGCGTCCTGCTACTTCGTGGACACGAGCGGCCGGCCGCCGCGGGTCACCGAGGACGGCGACGCGCGACCGAACGCTCTCTACCGGCCGTAGACGCCGATCGGAGCAGCACCGCGGGGCGTCGAGTTTGACACGCGCCGCGGAGGGGTAGTACCGTCGCGTACCACTCTGTACTGCGGCGTACCAGACCGCGCCGCGGGCGGGCCCAAATGCTTCTTCGGGAGGGGAATCAATTGCGTGCCTTCACGTCTGTCGTGGCGATCGCGATCGCCGGCTTGGCCGTGCCCACGAGCGCGCTGGCCCAGAACGAGCAGCCTCCGGCGACGCCGGACCCGAACTTCGCGGCCACGATCATCCCGAAGCCGTGCAAGTTCGAGGGCAACGATCTGGTCGAGCGGAAGTCCTACGAGATCGAGGGCTGGGACCCGGCCAACGACTACGAGCGCTATCCGGGCTCGTGCCAGCGCATGCGCTTCGCCTACGGGCCCATCGTGGTCAAGCCCGGCCAGAACGACGTGCTCATCGGCCCGGTCACGATCGAGAAGCCCCTCCAGGACGGCTACATCACGCGCTTCAAGCCGAACCTCACCCGGATCGACGGCACCGTCCCGCCGGTCCACGAGGTGCACCTGCACCACGGCACCTGGCTGAACCTCACCGACGAGTACGGCAGCGGGCCCTTCTTCGCCTCCGGCGAGGAGAAGACGATCGCGCCGTTCCCGCGCGGCTACGGCATGCCGATCAAGGCCACCGACCAGTGGCAGCTGCTGTACATGGTCCACTCGGCCGTGCAGCAGCCGATGGAGGTCTACGTCACCTACGAGATCGACTTCGTGCCGCAGAGCAAGCCGGCCGCGGCCAGCATCAAGCCCGCCTATCCCCTGTGGCTGGACGTGCGCCCCTCCGGCTACCCGGTCTTCAACGTCCAGCGGCCGTTCGGCGGCGCTGACGGCGAGTGCACCTGGCCGAAGGAGGAGTGCGCCGACTTCAACTCCTGGGGCGAGACCGAGGTCGGCCAGGGTCAGCCGGGCAACGGCGTGGGCGAGGACCACCAGCTCCCGAGCGCGGGCGAGTCGTTCGGGAGGCACGACAACTTCACCGGCGGGACGATCATCGGCCTGGGCGGCCACCTGCACCCGGGTGGCCTGCGCAACGAGGTCGACCTGATCCGGGGCGACCAGGAACAGCGGATCTACACGAGCGATCCGACCTACTGGGACCCCGACGACAAGACGAAGGGAGGCGGCCCGCCCGACTCCTGGGACTTCTCGATGAGGGTCAACGGCCTGCCGCTCTACGGCGTCCATGTGGAGCCGGATGACGTGCTGCGCTCGAACGCGGTCTACGACACCACGATCCAGTCGACCTACGAGAACATGGGCATCGTGGTCTCGCTGCTCGTTCCCGAGGACGAGAACGGCGACAAGCAGGCACCGGGAGTGAACCCGTTCGAGGTGCCGGTGGACAGCACCCGCGACTGCGAGTCGGGCGGCGTCACGGCGACCCCTCCGACACTGTGCCCCAACGGCATGCTCGAGACGCATGGCCACTACAAGGAGAACGCCTACCGCGGCGGCCCCAGCGGCACGTGGATGGCTGCCCCGAACGGCCCCCTCGCAGGCGAGACCGAGGAAGTCGGCATCGCGGACTTCCTGTATCTCCCGGGCGACCTCAGCACGGCGGGCACGCTCGGCGTGCCGAAGGTGCCGCTCGGGACCGACCTGCGCTTCACGAACATCGAGGGCGCCGGCATCCTGCACACGATCACCAGCTGCAAGTACCCGTGCCTCGGCCCGACGGGGGCCGCTTTCCCGATCAGCGACGGCGAGAGCAGCGCCGGGCGCCCGGTCGAGATCGACTCCGGCCAGCTCGGCTTCTCGGTGCCGGAGATCAGCGGGGCCAAGAACGAGCTCTCCTGGAGCATCCCGGTGACGGAGGAGGAGGGCTACCGGTCCGGCGAGACCGTCACCTACTTCTGCCGCATCCACCCGTCGATGCGCGGTGCGTTCGAGGTGAGCGAGTAGATGCGGCCGCGAAGGGAGGGACCGCCCATGATCAGGTGGAGCCGGTCGTGGCCTCAGCAGTGGGAGGGACTCCCGGTCGACGTCCTGCCGTGCTCCAACGACGAGTTCCTGCCGTTCCCGCCGACCGCGAGGCAGATCGCGGTGATGGACCTCCAGAACCGCGAGGTGGAGCGCTGGCGACGGCGCTTCGGCATGAGCCGTCGCCGCTTCGTGCGCACGTCCGCGGCCATGGCGATCGGCTTCTGGGCCATCGACACCGTGATGGCCGGGAGGTGGGGCAGCTACGCCTCGGCGCACAACACGCCGACGGTGGACGCATGTGACCTCGAATGGGCGGGCCGGGAGGGCCTCGAGACGCTCGAGAACCTGCCCGGGGAGTTCATCTTCGACATCCAGTCCCACCACGTGGACCCGGAGGGCGACTGGCGGGCCACCAACCCGGCGATCATGGCCTTCTTCGCGGCCGTGTGGCCGCAGGCGTCGGCGGCCACCGGCGGGCGGCCCGCGCTGCGCGAGGACCAGAGCATCCGCGGCGGCGGCGCGGGCGAGATCGACCCGATCGAGAACCTCTCCCGCTTCCACTACATGAAGGAGCTGTACCTCGACTCGGCCACCACGATGACGGTGCTCTCGTGCGTGCCCACCTCGCCGGACACGAACAACCCGCTGCCGCTGGCCGAGGCCGCCGCGACCGTCTACACCGCGAACGAGCTGGCGAACTCCCAGCGCGCGGTCATGCATGCGTTCGTGATGCCCAATCGCGGCTCGGCCGGCATGACGGGGAGTGACCCGACCGACCCCCTCAACCAGCGCAAGCCGACCAGCGAGCCCTGGCCCGACGGCCAGGCGCCGCGCCCGCTCTATCTCGACGACGAGCTCGAGCTGATGGAAGTCCGCGCCCACCAGTACGAGGACATCCTGCGCGGCTGGAAGACCTACTGCGCGTGGGGCGACGTCCCGCACGCGTCGGGCTGGCAGCTCGACTCCGACGTCGGCCTGGAGTTCCTGGCGAAGGTCGCCGAGGTCAGCGGGAAATATCCGAAGGTCCCGCCTCTGATCGCCACGCACAAGGGGTTCGCGCTGCCCGGCTTCGACCAGCGCGGCGCCGCGCCGCGCGACGTCGGGCCGGCCGCCAAGCAGAACCCGGGTGTGCGCTTCATGATCTACCACTCCGGCCACGACCTCTTCGCCGGCTCGATGGAGGACTACGCCGGTGACGAGAAGGTCAGCTCCTCCGACCGCTCGGTCGACGCTTTCATCAAGAGCCTGCGGGAGAACGACTGGGACGCCTCCCACTTCAAGGACGCCGGCAAGGCGTTCGGCAACGTGCCCAACGTGTGGGCCGAGCTCGGGTCGGTGTGGCGCGAGACCATGGGCGATCCCAACGACAGCGTGCACCTGCTCGGCAAGCTGATCAAGCACGTCGGGCCCAAGCGGATCGCCTGGGGCACCGACAGCCTCTGGTACGGGTCGCCGCAGTCCGAGATCATCGCCCTGCGCAAGCTCGAGTTCTCCGACGAGGCGAAGGAGCTCTACAACCTGCCCTATGGCCTCGATGGCGACGTGGAGGACCCGACGCAGCCGGCGCCCAACTCGGCGCGCACGATCCGCAACGGCATCCTCGGGCGCAACGCGGCCGACGCCTACAACATCGATCCGGACGCGCAGCGCCACGCCATCCAGTGCGACGCGGTCAACGGGCTGCGCAAGTCGGACTACCTGAAGGACATCGGCGACCCCAAGGAGACGGCGCCGCTCGCGTCCAACAAGGTCATCGGCGCACGCACGCGCCGCGAGATCCTGAAGGGCCTGGCGGAGAACCCGTGGGCGCCATGAGGATCCGCGCGGCGATCGGCACAGCCGCAGCCGCGGCCGCGCTCCTCGCGCCGGGCGCCGCCTCCGCACAGGCGGCCACGTGCGCGCCGGCGGAGCACGCCGGCGGGGACTGGCCGTTCTACAGCGGCACGCTCGACGGACACCGAACGCAGCCCGCGGAGACCACGATCGGCACGGACAACGTCTCGGACCTCGGCCTCGCCTGGCAGCTCGAGACTCCGGACGGGGGCGTGATCCATTCGACCCCGACCGTCGCGGGCGGCTGCGTGTTCTTCGGGACCGACCTCGGAACGGTCACCGCCGCGAACGCAGACACCGGCGAGGTCGTGTGGACCAGGAAGCTGAGCGAGAGCAGCGGAAGCTCCTACTTCGAGGGCGCGGGGATCGTGGGCGCCCCGGCGATCGCCGACGGGCTGGTCTACGTGGGCGCGACGACCGACACGGCCTCGGTGCTGTCGGCGCTCGACCACGCCACCGGCGAGGTGGTGTGGGCCAGCGTCGTCGACGAGGACCCGGGTGGCGGCCTGGATTCGAGCCCGGTGCCGTTCAACGGCATGATCTTCCAGGCGTTCAAGGGCGACGAGTCGAGCAACCACTCCAACCCCGGGTTCGTGTTCGTGGACGCCTCGCGGGAGGGCGGGGGCGAGATCCTCGCCAAGACCCACGTCATCCCGGCGGCGGACTTCGACGCGGGCGACCGCGGCGGCTCGATCGTCAACACGCCGGCCGTGGACCTCGAGCGCAAGCTGATCTTCGCCGGCACGGGCAACCCGGCCAGCCCGAGGCAGAACCCGCGGACGAACTCGTTGCTGAAGATCGACGCCGACCCCGTCTCGGCCACGTTCGGCGAGATCCTGGCGACCCATCGCGGCACGTCGGACAGCTATCCGGCTCCGCAGGACGTGGACTCGCCCGCGTGCATGAGCGACCTGCAGTGGCCGATCGGGCGCTACACGTGCGCGCAGTTCGACTTCAACTTCCTCGCCTCACCCGTCATCTGGGAGCACAGCGACGGGCGCCCGCTCTTCGGGGAGCTGCAGAAGTCGGGCGTGTTCACGACGGTTGACCGCGAGACGATGGAGCAGGTCTGGCAGGTCACGCTCGGCGTTCCCTGCTTCAGCTGCAACCTAAGCTCGAGTGCGGCCGACGAGAACGGGATCTACGTCGCGCTGACCGGTGGCAACCTCTACTCCCTGAACAGGGACACCGGCGCGATCCAGTGGGCGGCTCCGCTGACCGGCTCCCTCCACTACAACGGCGTCAGCGTCGCGAACGGCGTCGTCTACAACGTGAACGACCTCGGACTGCTCCAGGCATTCGACGCCTCCGACGGCACGCCGCTGCTGGCGCATCCGTTCGCGCAGGACACCGGGACGCCGATGGAGGACATCGGCAACTCGAGCGGGCTGTCGATCGCACGCAACAGCGTGTTCGTGACATCCCGGTCGGGCAGCACCAGCACGCTCTTCGCGTTCAAGCCGGGAGCGGACGGCGGTGGCGACCCACCTCCGGGCGGAGAGCCGGAGCCTCCCGGCGGTGGCGAGCTCCCGCCGCTCCAGGGAACGATCGCAACCGGCCCCGGTGCCACCTACTACGGCTACCTGACGCCCGTGATGGCCACCCAGGTGGGAGGTCCTTTGAGCTACACGAACGGCGACGCCGTCCGGCACGACGTGGTCGCGCGCGACAGAGACCCCGATGGGCAGCCGCTCTTCAAGAGCGAGCTGGCCTCGCTCGGCCAGACGGTGCCCGTGAACGGCCTCGACAGCGTCGAGTCCGGGACGACCTACGAGTTCTTCTGCAGCCTCCATCCGGGGATGCAGGGAGAGCTGATCGTGCGATGAGGAGGACGACGATCATCCCGGCCGCCGCCGCGGCGGCCCTGCTGCTCGCGGCTGCCGCGCCGGCATACGGCCAGGCGCCGCCGGCGTGCTCCGAGACGGACCACCCGGGGGGCGAGTGGCCGAGCTACGGCCATGACCTCTCCAACACCCGCTCGCAGCCGGAGATGGAGGCGGTCGGCGCGGCCGAGGTCGGATCGCTCGGCGCGGCGTGGGTCCACGAAGCCCCCGGCGCCATCAACAACACGCCGATCGTCACCGGCGGCTGCATCTTCGTCGCGTCGTCCGACGGCACTGTGTCGGCGCTCGACGCCGACGATGGCTCCGGCATCTGGTCGACCGAGCTCGATCCCGGGCAGGCGGCCTTTGGCGGCGGGCTCGTGGGCTCCCCGGCGGTCACCGCCGACTCGGTGCTGGTCGCGATCAACCGCGAGGGCTCGCCGTACGTCGCGAGCCTCGACCGCGCGACCGGCGAGGAGCGCTGGAGGACGGTGGTCGACGAGCAGCCGCAGTCGGGCATCAACGCCAGCGTCGTGGTCCACGACGGCCTGGCCTTCGTCGGCTTCTTCGGCAGCCCGGCGCCCGGCACGGAGCCGGAGCGCGGCGGCTACGTCCTCATCGAGGCCGCCACCGGCGCCATCGCCGCGAAGGGCCACGCGATCGACGACGAGTCCTTCGAGCAGGGCTACGCCGGCGCCGGGAGCTGGTCCACCCCCGCGATCGACCCCGAGGCGGGCTTCGCCTACGTCGGCACGTCGAACCCGCACAACCCCCAGCTCGAGCACCCGCGGGCCAACTCGCTGATCAAGGTCGACCTCAACCGCGACAGCGCGGACTTCGGCGAGATCGTGGCCTCCTACAAGGGCCGGCCGGACACCTACCTGCCCGGCCTGGCGGACCAGCCCGCCTGCGACACGGCGCCAGACGTGCACTACGTGCCGCCCTTCAGCCTCACCTGCCTGCAGATCGACCTCGACTTCGGCGCCTCGCCGACCCTGTTCACCGACGCCGCGGGCAAGCAGCGGCTCGGCGGGCTCCAGAAGTCGGGGGACTACCACGTCGTGGACCCGGCCGACATGAGCGAGGTCTGGCGGCAGACGGTGGGAATCCCGTGCCTCGGCTGCAACGCCGCCTCCCCCGCCGCCGCCGACGGGACGGTCTTCACCGCGGCCGGCCCGCCGGGCCAGTTCTTCGCGCTCGACGGCGCGTCGGGCTCGGTCAAGGGCGTGGGGCACCTGACAGGGCCCACGACCTACAACGCGGTGAGCGCATCGAACGGCCTCGTGTACGTCGTGGACTCCGCCGGGTTCCTCAACGTCTTCGATGCGAGCAACGGCGTGCAGCTCGTCAAGCGCCCGCTCACGAGTGACACCGGGACCCCGATGAGCACCGCCAGCAGCGCGAGCGGGGTGGCCATCGCGCGCGACACCGTGTTCGTCGCCGCCTCGGGCTACGTGATCGCGCTCAGGCCGGGCGAGGGGTCCTCACCCCTTCCGGGCCTTCCCGGGCTGCCCGCGCCCGGCTCGGGCTCGGCCATCCTCACCGGCCCCGGTGCGGCGGCCTACGGCTACCTCACGCCGGTGATGGTCGTCGAGCAGGGCGGCTCGCTCTCCTACACCAACGTCGACGCGGTGCAGCACGACGTCGTCGCGCGCGACAGGGCCCCCGACGGCCAGCCGGTCTTCAAGAGCAGGCTGGCGAGCCTGGGCGAGACGGTGCCGGTCGAGGGGCTCGAACGGACGGAGTCGGGCACGACGTATCCGTTCTTCTGCAGCCTTCACACCAACATGCAGGGACAGCTGATCGTGGAGTGAAAAAGGGAGAGGCCATGACGTTCAGGACAGTCGACGAGCTGCTCACCCGCCAGATGACCGGGGCTGCTGGCCCGCCCGCGGCGGAGCAGCTCGATCTGCGCCTCGTGCGGTTCGCGCGCGGCGTGGCGGTGTACGAGATGCCGCTTCGCGGCGAGGTGTGCGACCCGTCGGGCGCCGTGGCGAGCGGCGTGCTCACCACGCTGGCCGAGGCGGCGATGACGGCCGCCGCCACGACCACGGTCGCGGACGGCCGCGACGAGTCGCCGCTGGTGCTCGAGCTGTGCGCGCGCTTCGACCGCGTCGTGGAAGGGGACGAGTCGCCGTTGCTGCGGGCCGAGGCGGTCGTGATGCGCACCGACTCGCGGTCTGCCCGGGTCGAGGCGGAGGTGCATTGCAACGGTGTCCGCGTCGCCACCTTCGAGGCGACCTACACCCGGGAGCGCCGCACCCGCCCCCTCGACCCGCTGCCCGGCCTCGAGCCGGCCGGGGAGCGCTCGCTCGCCCACGCGTAGCCCAGCCCGCACCCGCGTGGCGCCCGGGCCTAAGCTCGCTGCCGTGGCGCCGCAGGTGAGCTCCCTCTTCCTCAACCCCCTCGAGCCGGTGCGGGGCGGCCCCAGTGAGGCCATGTCGGCGTCCCAGCGGGGGCGGATGCTCGACGCGGTGACCCGCGCCGTGGCGAAGAAGGGCTACGCGGACGTCACGGTTGCCGACGTCGTCCGCATCGCCGGCGTCTCGCGGAGGACCTTCTACGAGCGGTTCACCGACAAGCAGGACTGTTTCCTCGAGGCATACGAGGCCGGCACCAAGGCGCTGCTCGGCGGCATGGCCGCAGCCGTGCGCGACCTCGGTGAGGACCCTCACTGGCGGGACATCCTCGAGGTCGCGGTCGGCAACTATCTCGGCACGCTCGCCGAGCATCCGGACTTCGCGCGGACGTTCCTGATCGACGTGCTGGGCGCCGGGCCGGTGGCGGTGGAGCGGCGGCGGGGCGTGTACGGGCAGTTCGTGGACCAGTACCGGTTCCTCGCCGCGCGCACGGCCGAACAGGAGCCCGAGCTCGCCGAACTGCCCGACGTGTACCTGAAGGCACTCGTCGGCGGGATCAGCGAGCTCGTCCAGGGGCACATCCTCGAGCGCGGCGCCGCCAGCCTGATGGAGCTCGCCCCGGTCCTGATCCAGCTCGTCGTCGCGGTCCTCCAGGGCGCAGGGGGGCAGGCGCCCCCGCGAGGACGCCCGGCATGATCACCCGGCGCGGCGCGACTCCACGTACTCGGTCAGCTTCTTCGCGCTCACGAGCAGGGCCAGCTGGAAGCTGGCCGCGCCCTCCTCGGGATGCCCGCGACGGGCGACCTTGAACTCGGCGAAGCTCTTGTCGAACTCGACCTCGCCGAGCGGCATCTTCGTCACGACGCCCTTCACGGACTTGAAGCCGACCTGGCCCATCTCCAGCACGTAGAAGTTCGTCTCGGTCGCCGCGAGCGCGAAACGCTTGGTCCACACCGCATCGAGACCCAACCCGACCAGCTTCCCGCCGTTGACGACGATCGCCTCCTGAATCGATTCGCCGTCCTCCAGGAGGCCATGCTTTCGCGCGCCCTTCTCCACAGACTCCTTACGCCCCATCGCGCGTTCCTCTCGTGGCCGGCCGGCCGCTCGCTTCAGGCGACTCTACCGCGGTTATCGCGCCAGCAGGCAGGCCAGCTGCGGCGTGCCCACGGGCGCCCGCGGCAGCTGGGCCGACGCCTGCAGCGGTGACAACCACGTGCCGATGCTCTCCGACTCCGGCGCGCTCGCGTCGAAGCGGTAGATGTCCAGGCCGCGCGCCATGTCGTTGCCGTAGAGGTAGAACGAGCCGTCCTCCTCGATCCGCGGCGTCTTCGCCGACCACGTGTCCGCGTCGCCGTGGCGGTACGAGCCGACCTGCCGCAGGCCCTCGCCCTCGGCCAGGCCGGAGATGTCCACCACGCGCACGCCGCCGTCGTAGAACGCCACGTTCATGATGCCGGCGTCCTCGTGGATGTCGAAGACGTGTGCGGTGCAGGTGCTCGTCGGGTTGTTGGTGAGCCCCACCTCGTCGATGTTCCAGTAGCCCACCTTCTCCGGGCTCTGCTCCTTGTCCCCGGTGATGTCGTAGATGTGGAAGCCGCCGCTGGGGCAGATCGGCCCGCCGGCGGCGCCGGCGAACTCGTCCTCCACGAACAGGTACTCGCTGTCGCCGACGGTCACCGGGTCCGACTGGTGCCAGACGTTGATCGCGGGGTCGAGGAAGCTCGTGACGATCTCCGGATTGGCGGGATCGGTGCTGTCGATGATCACGCCCTGGGAGAGCGCGGCCGAGTACGCGCGCGCGCCGTCGTCGCTGAAGGTGATGTCGTGCGACTCCGTGCCCAGCCCGGGGCGCGTGGGCAGTGACAGCTCGCCCACGGTGTGCGGCGCGGACGGATCGCTGATGTCGATCACCTCGATCGCGGGCTGGAGCGACGTGATGAGGTCCGAGTTCGAGTTGTACATGTAGTTCCCGCTGGGGTGCACGGACTGGTTGTGCGAGCCCTGCGGCACCTCGGCGAACGAGACCGTCCGCGGGCTGGACGGGTCCGTGACCTCCACGATGAAGCTGCCGTTCTTGCCCTCCTCGCTGCCGTCGTCCTTCTGGACGTCGAATCCCAGCGCCTCGGCCTCGCGGTAGCAGGTGGAGTCGCCGTCGCCGAACGTGTCGGAGGTGTAGGTGGCGAACACCCGCCCCGGCTCGTCGTCCTGGCGGAACACCTGGACGTCGCCCTGGGTCACGCCGCAGTCGTAGATGCCGGCGACCTGCGCGTTCTGCGGGTCGGTTATGTCCACGATGTGGAGCCCGTTCTCGTACGAGCCGGCCAGCGCGTACTCGCGCCCGGAGATCGTGGCGAACTCGATGTCGGTGCCGAAGTTCGGCGTACCGTCAGCGTCTGCCGCCTCGTAGGGCAGGTTCTCGACGAAGCTCATGTTGGGGCTGTGCTCACCCTCCTGCGCAGCCGCGGCGGCGCACGGCACGAGGCCGAGGGCGAGCGTCAGGCACACGACGGCGCGATGACGCATCTAGGGGTTCCTCCCGGTAGGTCAGGTCTGGTGACCAATGGGGAAGGTTCCCGTCCGGGCGGGTCGCCAAACCCGATCAGCCCTGGGCGAGCAGCCGCGCCCCCAGCTGCCGGGCGATGCCCTCGCCGCCGCGGCGCATGAGCACGTCGTGGTTCCAGACGAAGATGCGCCGCGCCGCGGGGGCGAGCAGGTTCATCCAGCGCTCCGTCGTCTCCACCTCGAGCTCGAACACCACGGCGGTGCCCCCCTCGGTCAGCTCCAGCAGCCGGCAGCGCCCGCGCCCGCGCAGCGCGCCGTCCTCCACCCTGCCCTCGATGAGCGCGGGCGCCTCGATCCGCTCGACGTGTGCGCGGAAGGACACCGCGTACGGCAGCCGGCTGCGCCAGCGCTGCTCCATCCCGCCGTTCCCGTCGAGCGTGACGTGCTCCACACCCTGCCACCACCCAGGCCAGCCCTCGAAGTCGCGCACGACTCCGAACACGCGCTCGCGGTCGGCGTCGAGCAGCCAGGTGGTGAGGAAGGCGTAGCGGGCCACGCGGCCGCCACGCTACCCCGCTCAGCGCTCGCAGACGTTGAAGCGGTAGACCACCCGGCGCGTGACCGCCTTGCGCCTGTTGGGCGAGCGCAGGCTCACGGTGGCGCGCAGGATGTGCGGACCGGGGGCGAGCCGGCTGGCGCTCACCGTGTTGCGGAACGGGCGGCGGCGGTCCGTGCGGGCCCTCCCGCCGTCGAGCGAGAAGCGCACGAGCCGCACCCGCGAGCGCGGGCTGACCAGGCGATCGCGCCCGCGGCGCGCGATCAGCAGGCTGAAGCCGTGGCGGCGCGTGGGCCGGACGCAGCCGATCCGGCGCAGGTCGGTGGCCCCGCGAACGCAGACCTCCTGCCCGCGCGCGCAGGCCTTGGTGCGATCCGGCGCCCGCTTCGCGCGCTCGAGCTGGATGCAGCTCGGACCGAACTCGGTGGGGGCGCCGTCGCGCGGGTCGTTCGAGCAGAAGTCGAGCACCTGGCGGTCCTGTTCCTCGCGCACGCGCCAGATCGTGGGACTGTTGGGCAGCTCCTGGCAGCTGCCCACGATGTAGCGGATGTGGGTGCCGCGGTAGACGCCGTCGGCGCCGCGCTCGAGCTTCCACATGAGCTGGCCGGCGGGGTGGACGCAGTCTGCGAATCGGGTGGCGCGCGTGACGGTTCCCGAGAACCTGTCCGGGCCGGTGGGCTCGACCTCAACCTGGCCGCCCTCGAAGAACCAGGTGCCTTCGATCGGATCGGCGGCGTGGGCGGGAGGCGCCGCGAAGGCGGCGGCGAGCAGCACGGCGGGAAGCGCGAGACGGCGTGGGTTCACTGGGGCTCCTTCGGCATTGAACGCCGCAAGCGTGACGCGGAGGCGCCCCCGGCGCATCGGGGCTCCACCCCAAGGTTTGGGTTGCGGGGGGATTACGGACGCGCGCCGGCGGCCGCCCTCCTGCGTCAGACCGCCTGCGGCCCGAGGATCTCCTCGACCGGCGTGTAGGGCAGCCCGACGCCCTCGGCCACGGCCGGATGGGTCACCTGGCCACCCGCGACGTTCACGCCCGGCCGCAGGCCGGGGTCCGCCGCGATGGCCCCGCGCGCGCCGTGCTCGGCGATCGCCAGGACGTAGGGGAGCGTGGCGTTGGTGAGCGCGTAGGTGGAGGTGATCGGCACCGCGCCCGGCATGTTGGTCACGCAGTAGTGGGTGACCTCGTCCACCTCGTAGGTGGGGTCGGAGTGCGTGGTGGGCCGCGAGGTCTCGAAGCAGCCGCCCTGGTCGATCGAGACGTCCACGAGCACAGCGTGGCGCTTCATCAGCCCCAGGTGCTCGCGCGTGACCACGAACGGCGCGCGCGCGCCGTGCACCAGCACGGCGCCGATCACGAGGTCCGCCCGCGGCAGCAGCTCCTCCACCGCGACGGTGGACGAGTACACGGTGGAGCCGCGCCCGTTGAGCGCGATGTCGAGGCCGCGCAGCGTGTCGATGTCCTTGTCGAGCACGAACACGTCGGCCTCCATGCCGAGCGCGATGAAGGCCGCGTTCATGCCCACCACGCCGCCGCCGATGATCACGACGGTGGCAGCCGCCACACCGGGCACGCCGCCCAGCAGCACGCCGCGGCCGCCGAGTGGCTTCTCGAGCATGAAGGCGCCGGCCTGGGTGGCGATCTTGCCCGCCACCTCGCTCATCGGCGCGAGCAGCGGCAGGCGGCCGCGCTCGTCCTCGACGGTCTCGTAGGCGATGCAGATGGCGCCGGAGTCGCACAGCCCCTTGGTCAGGTCCGGCGCGGGCGCCAGGTGCAGATAGGTGAAGAGCGTGTGCTCGGGCCGCAGCCGCGCGACCTCCGCGGGCTGGGGCTCCTTTACCTTGAGCACCAGCTCGGCCTCGCCGAACACCGCGTCGGCGTCGGGGAGGATGCGCGCCCCCTGAGCCTCGTAGTCGGTGTCCGCGACCGCCGAGCCCTCGCCGGCGCCGTGCTGGATCACCACGTCGTGGCCGAGCTTGGTGAGCTCGCGCACGCCGGCCGGCGTGACCGCCACCCGGTACTCGTCCGGCTTGATCTCCGTCGGCACTCCGACCCTCATCTGACTCCTCTCTCCTCTGGGTCTATGAGATCAGCTCCCGCCCCCGCAGTGCGAGCCAGAACTCGATCCGGTCGCGGGCGCGCGACAGGTCGCGGCCCGTGAGCTCCTCGACCCGCTTGATGCGGTAGCGCAGCGTGTGACGGTGGCAGGGCAGCTCGCGTGCGGCGCGCTCCCAGTGGCCGTTGCTCTCGATGAAGACCTCGAGCGAGCGCACCAGCTCCTCGCCGTACTCGCCCTGACGCTCCTCCAGCGGGCCGAGCACGCTGTCGCAGTACAGCCGCAGCGCCTCGTCGTCCTGCAGCGACAGCAGCAGCTGGAACGCGCCCAGGTCCCGCCAGGTGGCCACCTCCGGCGCGTGCCCGTTGGCGAGCGCGGCGGCCTCGAGCGCGCAGCGCGCCTCGTGGAAGCTGCGCCGCAGCGCGGCGGCCGGGGCGGCGCGGCTGGCCGCCGCGCGCGGCGCGCCCAGAGCGGCGCGGGCGTGCGCCGCCAGCTCCTCGGGGGCGCCGGCGCCACCGTCCACGACTGCGCACAGCAGCCGGTCACGGGGCGCCACCAGCGCGCGCACGCCGGCGTCGGCCAGCGCCCGTTCGAGGGCCGGCGCCGCGGCGCCGGGGTCGTCGGCGGCGAACACCAGCACCGCAGCCTGCGCGCCCACGCCGAACGGGCGCAGCCGCGTCTCCAGCTCGGCGGGGTCGAGCCGGCCGCCGATGGCCTCCGCCAGCACGTCCCCGGCCAGGCGCCGCTCGGTCTCGCTCATCACCCGGCGGCGCATCAGCTCGAGCGCCACCACGGTCACGGCCTGCTGGAGGATCAGCCGCTCGAAGTCGCCCAGCGCGCCGGCCTCGCGCCAGGCCACGAGCGAGGCCTGCGGGGTCGAGGCGCTGCGCGTGGCCACGGGCAGTCGCAGCGCCCCGGCGGGCGGCTCCAGCCCCGGGTCGCTCTCGGCCAGCAGCTCGTCGCGCGCGTCGAGCACCAGCGCCATGCCGCCGATGGCGCCCGCGAGGGCGCGAACGACCTCCTCCAGCCCGCGCTCCTCCAGCACGATCCGCTCCAGCCGCTTGTGGATGGCGGTGCCGCGCTGCAGCGTCTCGTACTGCTCGTTCACCAACCGCGCGAACGCCTTCTCGGTGATCGCGATGAACGGCAGCTCGTAGGGCACTTCGAACAGCGGGAAGCCGAGCTTCTCCGCCTCGTCCACGAGCGCCGCGGGCAGCTCCGCGTGGTCGAAGCCGGTGGCGAACCCCAGCCCGGCCAGTCGGTGCTCGGCCAGCCGGCGCACGAACGCGCGCTGCTCGCGCGCATCGGGGAGCTGGATGCCCGTGGTCAGGAGCAGCTCGCCGCCCGACAGCCACGGAGTGGGGTCTGGCAGCTCGGTGATGTGCACCCACCGGACGGGGGCGGACGCGGCCTCATCGCCCGCGACCAGCCGCAGGTCGAGCTCCGCGCAGACGTCCCGGACGGTGAGCATGGCGGGCGCGTCAGTGCCGGACGACGCGCTCCCAGGCCTCGGTGAGCACCTCGCGCAGCACCGTGTCGATGAAGCGGAACTCCTCCGTGTCCGCGGTCAGCGGCGGCGAGAACTGGATCACCGGCTCGCCGCGGTCGTCGGCGCGGCAGATGAGCCCGCGCTTGAACAGCTCCACCGACAGGAAGCCGCGCAGGAGCTGCTCGGACTCCTCGTCGCTGAAGGACTCCTTCGTCTCGGAGTCCTTCACCAGCTCGATGGCGTGGAAGTAGCCGGCGCCGCGAACGTCGCCCACCATCGGCAGGTCCCGCAGCCCTTCGAGCATGCCCCGGAACTCGCCCTCCTTGGCCCGCACGTGGCCGTTGAGATCTTCGCGCTCGAAGAGCTCGATGTTCGCCAGCGCCACCGCCGACGACACGGGGTGGCCGCCGAAGGTGAAGCCGTGGACGAACATCTGCCTGTCCTCGGCGAACGGCGCGAATACGCGGTCGCTCGCGATCACCGCGCCCATCGGCGCGTACGCCGAGGTGATGCCCTTGGCCGTGGTGATCATGTCGGGCTGGTAGCCGTAGCGCTCGCAGCCGAACCAGTGGCCCAGCCGGCCCCAGGAGCAGATCACCTCGTCGGACACCAGCAGCACGCCGTGGCGGTCGCAGATCTCGCGCACGCGCTGGAAGTAGCCCTCCGGCGGGGTGAAGCAGCCGCCCGAGTTCTGCACCGGCTCGAGCACGACGCAGGCCACGGTCTCCGGGCCCTCGAACAGGATGCGTTCCTCGATGGCGTCGGCCGCCCAGAGCGGGTCGCGGCCGGGCGGCAGCCGGTAGCCGTTGGTGTTGGGCACGTGGCAGCCGCCGGGCACGAGCGGCTCGAAGGGCGTGCGCAGCGGCGTGATGCCCGTGACGGTGAGGGCGCCCATCGACGTGCCGTGGTACGCCGTGGCACGCGACACGATCTTCGTTCGCGTGGGCTCGCCGTTGAGCTTGTGGAAGGCGCGCGCCAGCTTCACCGCCGACTCCACGGCCTCGGAGCCTCCCGACGTGAAGAACACCCGGTTGAGGTCACCGGGGGTCAGCTCGGCGATCTTGGCCGCCAGCTCGATGGCACGCGGGTGGGCGAAGCTCCAGTTGGTGTAGAAGCCCAGCTCGGCGGCCTGCTTGGCGCCGGCCTCCGCCAGCTCGGCGCGGCCGTGGCCGGCGTTCACGCAGAAGAGGGCGGAGAGGGCGTCGAGGTAGCGGTTGCCGTGCTCGTCCCAGACGTAGCAGCCCTCGCCGCGCACGATGATCGGGATCTCGTGGCCTGGCGAGTAGGAGCCCATGCGCGTGAAGTGCATCCACAGGTGGCGCCGGGCCAGCTCCTGGAGGTCCGTCTGCGCCCGGGCATCCGGGGGCGTCGCGGTCTGCGGCGTGGTCGCCATCCTGCCGTCTCCTCTCCTCGACGTTCCGTCCAACGCTACTGCGGCATCGGACAGCTCACAAGGAGAGAAACGGCGAAACCACGAGCAGCCGGTTGTCCATTTCGGACAACAACAGCGGTGAAGGGGGTAAGGGGATGTCCTGCAACGGAACTCGACCGAAGGTCCCGGGGCAGGACATCCCCTTACCCCCAGGCACGGCAGAAAGCCCCTCAGTCGCCCGGCGCGTCCCGCGAAAGATGCTCCTCCAGCAGCGTGGGGATGTCGCGCGTGCGCTCCGCCACCTTCAGGAGATCCTCCATCTCGGACTCCTCCTCCACCTGCTCCTCCAGGAACCAGTGCAGGAACTGCTCGCTGGCGTAGTCGTTGGTCTCGCGCGCCACCTCGAACAGCCTGCCGATCTGGACCGTCACCTCGCGCTCCTGCTCGAGCGCGGCGGCGATGGGCTCCACGTGGTCGCCGAACGACCCGCGCGGCGCGGCGATCTCCCCGAAGTCCACCGGCGAGGCAGTGTCGAGCAGGTAGCGGACCATCTTCATGGCGTGCCCGCGCTCTTCCTCGGCCTGCTCGTAGAAGAACGCCGCGATGCGCGGGAAGGCCTCCGCCTCGTACCAGGCGCCGATCGCCGTGTACTGGTGCGCGGCGGCGAACTCGCGGGCGATCTGGGTGTTGAGCTCGGCGACGAAACGTTCGGTGGGCATGCCGGTGACCGTAGCGCGCTGCTCGGCTGCGCTCAATGTGGCGCACCTAATGCGGGTCCCCTGATCTTAGGGAGCCCTAACACCGTGCTAACCTGCGCCGCCCCGGTGTCACGCCTTCCGAAGACCAACTGCTGCCTCTCCACCCCGCGCTGTGCCCGCTGTCCGGTGCGGCTGGCGCTCGAGGTGCAGGCGCGGGAGACGCTCGCGCCGCGCGCCGCCCTGGTGGACGAGGTGTTCCGCGGAACACCGGCCCAGCTTCCGCCGCCCGTGGCCGAGGCGCTGGCCGGGCTCGCGCTCGCCCGCGCCGAGGCCCGCCCCGGGCCCGCCAACTCGATCGTCTAGTCTCGGGCGCCGTGGGCACCTGGGACCTGCTGGCCGGCCTCCCCGTCGAGATCGAGGACTACGCGCTCGAGGGCCTCGAGCTCGAGGTGTCCTCCGCCTTCAGCCGCCTTAGCACCGTCATCCGGCTGCGCGGCGGCGGCGAGGAGGGCATCGGCGAGGACGTGACGTATGAGGGCCTCGACCAGATCGCGCTGCAGGACGCCGGCCCGGTGCAGCCGCTGGATGGCCGCTGGACGCTCGGCGATCTCTGCGAGCGGATCGGGCAGCTCGACCTCTTCCCGGCGCCCCCCGAGCGCGAGGTGTCGCGACGCTACCGCTGCTGGGCGTTCGAGAGCGCGGCGCTCGACCTGGCGCTGCGCCAGGCGGGCACCACGCTCGCCGCCGCGCTGGGGCGCGAGGCCAGGCCCCTGAGCTTCGTCGTCTCCATCCGGCTCGGCGACCCGTCCACCGTCGAGCCCGTCCGTAGCCGCCTCGACCACTACCCCGGGATGCGCTTCAAGCTCGATCCCGCAAACGACTGGGACGACGAGCTCATCGCCGCCCTCGCCGCCACGGGCGCGGTGGACACCGTGGACCTCAAGGGCTTCTACAAGGGCACCGTGGTGGAGGTCGAGACCGACGTCGAGCTCTACCGCAAGGTGGCGGAGGCCTTCCCGCAGGCATGGATAGAGGATCCCGACCTCAACGAGGCCACGGACGAGGTCCTGCGCCCCCACCGCGACCGCATCACCTGGGACGCCCCGCTGCACGAGGTGGCCGACATCGAGGCGCTGCCCTTCCAGCCCAAGACGATCAACGTCAAGCCATCGCGCTTCGGCAGCGTGGCGGAGGTCATGGCCGTGTACGACCATTGCGAGGCCAACGGCATCGGCTGCTACGGCGGCGGCCAGTTCGAGCTGGGGCCGGGCCGCGGCCAGATCGAGTATCTGGCCTCGCTCTTCCACCCCGACACGCCCAACGACGTGTCTCCGGCCGCCTACCACACCGCCGCCTTGGGCGACGGCCTCCCGCAGAGCCCACTCGAGCCGCGGATCGCCGCCACGGGCTTCCGCTGGGAAGAGCACGGCGCCTGACGTCCGCCGGGCCGGATCGTCCTGCCCTGGGCTGCGCATGGCGGGGCGGTCTCCATTGGTCATCGCAACAGTGGTGCTGTTGAGATGACTGGAATGGA
>JBBDYQ010000018.1 GCA_040901445.1 Thermoleophilaceae bacterium
ATTGATCAACGAGTGAGCGAGGAGGTGCAGTGTGAACCGAGACCGGGCGGCCCGAGCAGGATCACGTTCTCGCGCGCGTGGAGGAAGTCGAGCTGGCCGAGGTGCTCGATCACGGTCTTCTTGACCGAGCGCTGGAAGGTGAAGTCGAACTCCTCGAGCGTCTTGCGAGCGGGGAAGCGGGCGGCGCGGATGCGGCCATCGCCGCCGTGCGCCTCGCGCGAGGACTGCTCGGTCGAGAGCAGCGCCTCGGCGAAGCGCTCGTAGCTCCACTCCTCCGAGCGGGCGCGCTCGGCGAGGTTCGGCAGCGCCCTGGCCGCCGCCGGCGCCTTGAGCGCCCGGAACAGGTGCGTCAGCTCAGAACTGGTGCTCATGCGATCAGCCGGTCGTAACGCTCGAGCGGACGCTCTTCGACCAGCAGCTCCGGCTCGGGCTCGCCGCGGCGCCCGCGCAGCGCGCGGGCGTGCTCGAGCGCCGTGATCGTGCGGTGCTTGGCGAAGCTGCGCTCGTGCCGGCAGGCGATCTCGCCCGTGTCGAGCGCGACCGCCGTGATCTCGCGTTGGCTCGCGCGGACCTCGACTCTGCGCCCGACGAGGTTCGGGTCGAGCGAATAGTCGTTGGTGTCGAAGCGCAGATGCGGATCGGGCGGCACCCTGACCACCCAGCGGCGGTCGACGTCGGGCTCCCTGGCGGGCAGCGCCCGCATCAACTCGCGCTCCTCGAGCAGCCGGTCGATCGGACGACAGCGCAGCGTCTTGTGCACGCGCGCGTTCGCCTTCTCGAACCAGGCGTCGAGCTGCAGCTGATAGTCGAGCTCGTTGGCGTAGCAGCGGCCCGGCTCGAAGTTCGTCTCCATGTAGCCCTGGAGGCGCTCGACACAACCCTTCGCCTGCGGATCGGCGGGCTCGCAGAAGTGCCAGTCGACAGGCAGGCGGCCGCAGAAGGCAGCATAGACGTCGGTCGGGCGGCCGCCGCCTGCGTGCAGGCAGCCCTCGCGGTCCCAGACCATCAGCTCCGGCAGCGCGCCCAGCGACCACAGGCAGCGACCCATGCCAAAGAGCACGTCTGGCGCCTCCTTGCTGAAGATCAGCGCGCCGGCGCCCGCGCGCGAGTAGCCCAGGCAGGAGACGACGACCCAGCCCCGGCGGGTCTGGCCGTGACCGACCGGCACCGGCACAGAGGGCTCCCAGAGGTCGAACTGGCAGATCTCCCCAGGCCGGTAGAGCGTGCGCTGATGGGTGCGGACCCGCTTGAACAGCGGGCGCACCTCACGCAGGTAGTCATCGACGATCGTCTTTGAACCACCGAAGCCGAGCGGCTCGATCAGCTCGCGCACCCTGACCCCGGTCAGTTTCGCGTCCCCGCGCAGCAGCTCGTGAATCTCGTCCTTAAACGGGTCGAGCTTCGACGGCCGCTCCGGGCAACGAAACACCGGCGGCTCGTCCGAGCGCAACGCAACCCGGATCGTGTTGCGCGCCAGCCCCGTCCAGCGGATCAGCTCCTTGATCGAGACGCCGCGAACGAAGTGCTCCCTGCGCAGCTCGGCCCAGCGCTCCACCTCAAGCACGAACCCTTCTCCCGGTCTCGGTGACAACAACCGAGCCAGGCTCACCACGCCCCCGGACACCTCCGCCACCGCCCGAGGGGGGACAAATCTCAACCGGCGAAGGGGGGTCAGCTTTTCACCGGCGCCGACACTCGTGTAGTTAGCCGGTTCCGCAGAACTGCCACCCTAGGCATGTGACCACTAGCCCGAGGCCGCGTCGAGCGTCCTCGGGGCCAGCGCCGGTGCTCCCTTTCGCGGAGGGTGTCGCATAAACCGGCTGTTGTGAGGGTCTTTTCGTCTGACCCGATCGGGACGATTGGCTGGTTCCCGAGGTGAGGTGAGCAGTGGCCCAGAACTTCCTTCCGTGCGACCGCGACCAGGAGCTGCTGTTGCCACCGAGCTTGCGTGACTGGCTGCCTGAGGATCACCTTGCCTGGTTTGTGCTCGACTCGGTCGCCGAGCTCGATCTCCGCGCCTTCTACTCGGCCTATCGCTCTGATGGCTGGGGCGCGGCCGCGCACGACCCGCAGATGATGGTCGCGCTGCTGCTCTACGCCTACTCGATCGGTGTGCGCTCGGCGCGTGGGATCGAGCGCCACTGCGTAGAGGACGTGGCGTTCCGCGTCATCACCGCAAACCAGATCCCCGACCATGCGACGATCGCGCGCTTTCGCGCCCGCCACGAGCAGGCGATCTCAGAGCTGTTCACGGGGGTGCTGTCGCTGTGCGCGCGGGCGGGGCTCGTCAAGGTCGGGATCGTCGCGATCGACGGCACGAAGATCGCCGCCGCCGCGACCCACCACGCGAACCGCAGCTACGAGCAGATCGCCAAGGAGATCCTCGAGGAGGCGGGCCGGATCGACGCGGCCGAGGACGAGCTCTATGGCGAGGCGCGCGGTGACGAGCTGCCCGAGGGGCTGCGCACGGCAGGCGATCGGCGCAAGTGGCTGCGGGAGGCAAAGCAGGCGCTCGAGGCAGAACGCGCAGCGAAGGCGAAGCAGGTCCCGCGTGACCGCGGCGAGCGCCTGTCGGAGTGCAAGGCCCGCCTCGAGCGGGATTGGCGGCTCGAACAGCGCGTCGTCGCAGAGCACGCGGCTTGGCACGCGCGCGGGATCGCGAGCGACGGCTCGCGGCGGATGGTCGGCGCCCGCGCGAACATCAAGCCATATCCGCTGTCGGAGAAGCCGGCGGGCAAGATCAACGTCAGCGACCCCGACTCGCGCAACCTGAAGACGACGCGCGGCTGGGTGCAGGGCTACAACGCGCAGGCCGCCGTCACGCCGGAGCAGATCGTGATCGCCGCCGAGATCTCGACCGAGTCGCTTGACACCGCCAACCTCGAGCCGATGGTCAACAGCGCCGGCGGGGAGCTTCGATCGGTAGGCGTCAGCGAGAGGCCCGGCGTCATCCTGGCCGACGCCGGCTACTGGAGAAACGACGCGATCGAGGCGATCGTCAGCCAGGGAATCCAGACGCTGATCGCACCCGACGCCGACCGCCGCAAAGAACCGAGACCGGGCCGCCGCGGCGGCCTCTATGACTACACCCGCCGCGTGCTCGCGACCGACTGGGGCAAGGAGCTCTACCTGCGACGACAGGGCACGGTCGAGCCCGTCTTCGGACAGATCAAGTCAAACCGCGGCGCGAACCGCTTCCTACGCCGCGGAAGATCGGCCGTAAGGTCGGAGTGGCGGCTCCTCACGGCGACGCACAACCTGCTGAAGCTCCACCAACACCGACCGGCGCCCACCTGAGGCCCGGGAGGCGCCGGCGGACCCGGCCGAGCCGCGCGAACATGCCGCAGCATCGTCGCCGCACGCACCCACTTCCTGCTGCCGCCAACGGTCTGTGCGACACCCTCCGCGTGAGGCTGTCGCGCAAAGGGGGTGCTGTCCGGATGCGCAGGGACGATTCCGGGTAT
>JBBDYQ010000019.1 GCA_040901445.1 Thermoleophilaceae bacterium
TCCGGACGCGAACAGACCGAAGTGAGTGGAGTCGCATGAGGCGGGTTACGCCGGGCGCGTGACCGATCGGAAGGGACCGGTCGCTGGTGTGTGTGGCTCCCGCGAGGCCAAGACCAACCTGGAGCGGCGTGGGGCCGCGGGGAGGAGAACCGAAGATGAGACCACTGATCAGGAGGGGTGCGCGGGCGGGGCGGTTGCTGGCTCTGCTTGGCGCGGTAGCGCTGGCAGCGCCGGCGGCGGCGTCGGCGGAGTTCCCGGGAGGGGTGCTGCCGCAGGAGCTCTATGAGGAGTTCGGCGCCTGCCCGAGCGCGGCAGACTTCCCTGAGGGGACTCTCGCGCTCTACTGCGCGCATGTCACGGCCTACGACGGCGAGATCAAGCTAGGCAATGTGGAAGCGACCATCGACGAGCCGTTGGAGATCCTCGCGGGGATCGGCTTTCGTGACGGCCAGATCGTGATGCTGCCGGTTGGCGAAGGGGCAGACGATGGCGGCGAAGGAAGCAGCGGCGGCCAGGGGGGCGGAGGTGCCGGGGGGTTCGACCCGGTCGAGATCTCGGGCGGGATCCTGGGGATCCCCGAGCTCGATCCGGTGATCCAGAACGAGCCGCTCGGGTTGCTGCGGCTGACGGCAACGCCGCAGCTCGGCGCCATCAGCGCCGGCTCTGCGGACCTGACGCCGAGCCACCTGAACCCGATCACGCTGCCGCTGTCGATCAAGCTCAACAACACGCTGTTCGGCGACGACTGTCAGATCGGCACATCGGAGGACCCGATCGTGATCAACCTCACGACGGGAACGACCGAGCCGCCGGAGGGGGTCCAGCCGATCTCCGGCACGGCGCCGTCTGTGATCGACCAGCAGTTCTGGTGGAACTATGCGTTCGTGGGCGAGCCGCAGGCGGTCTTCGCCTCGGGCACCGGGGCGCGCTCGGTCGACAACACGTTCGTCGTACCGGCGGCGAAGGGCTGCGATCTGCTGCCTCAGGAGGCCCACGACGGCGTCGAGGAGCTCAACGACGGCTTGGAGCAGGCGCTCGGCGAGGACCTGCCGCTCGACGAGCTGCTGGGCTCGGAAGCGGGCCTCTTCGACCCGCTGATCAACGCCAACGCGGGGCTGCCGTCGGCGGTCGGCAACAACCACATGAAGATCAGCGTCGACTCGCGCTGGATCGACTACGGCGCCGTGCAGGTCATCAAGGAGGACCTGGAGCCGCTGTGGTCGGCGCAGCCGGGCACGATCGACTTCGGCGAGGTGCCCGTCGGTGAGTCGGTGACAGAGACGGCAACGATCGAGAACACCCGCTCGACACCGATCACCCTCGGCTCGCTGGCCGGGTTCACGTCGGCCGGCCACGACTACGAGCTTGCCAGCAACAGTTGCGCTGAGCAGACACTGGATCCAGGAGAACAGTGCCAGGTCGAGCTGCGCTTCTCGCCGACCGAAGCCGGCGAGGCGAAGGCGGCTCAGTTCGTCCAGGCCGTTGAGGGAGAGCCTCTTGACGGGCCCCGCTACCACCATCACCCACAAGTTTGGGCGGAGGGAACCGGCGTCTGAACTGATGCCGACCCGTCACAACCGACAAGATGCAAACGGGGCCCGGCACATGCCGGGCCCCGTGGTCTGGTCGAGCGCGTAGGCGGCGCCAGCCGCCTTTCGGTCGCGCCTGACGCAGCCTCTGCCAGAAGGCCGCGAACGCACCTTGCCACGACATGCTAGGAGGTCGCCGAGGGCCGGCCATGCGACGCAGCACCCACCGGTCCGCTAAATCGTCCGGGCCTTTATCCACGCGGTGATCCGCTCGTGGCTGGCCTCGCCGGCCGCGACACAAGCGAAGCGACTGGGGGCCTCCGAGGCCCGGGCTGGTCGATCGCGGGGCCTTCTTGCGTTACGGGTCGGTATTCGAAAGGGACAAGGCGAGGGCCCGGCGGTCTTGCCGAGCCCTCGCCCAGAAGTCACTCGATCCCCCGTTTAGGGGTCGACCCCGAACCCCCCGAGGACCGCGAACGGCTTCTTCCGGAACGCAAGCGCGGTCTTGTCTTGCAGGAACCGGCCGCGCTTCTGACCCGCCGAGCTGGGCGTGAAGCGGAGGTCAACGCCGCACTCCTCGCCGGGGGCGATCGTCTGGCCGGCGCACCTGTCTTCGACCACCTCGAACTGATCGTCGTCGGCGAAGTCAGGGTCGAGGCCCGCCTCCGCCGGGACGGACATCGGCCCCTCCGCCACGTTTCGAACCGTCAGCGTCTCGACCTCGCTCTGGCTACCGACTTCGACGTCGCCGAACTGGACCGGCCAGGCGAAGAACTCGATGGGAACATCGCCGCGCGCGATCCGCGCAAGGTCCCAGTCGGCAAAGGCCGTATCCACGCTGATCTTCATGTGGTTGCGCCCGGCGGGAGCGGGCAAGCCGGTCTGACTGTTGATCACGCTGTCGAGGTTGACGAGCGAGGCAAACGGCGTGCCGCCGAGGCCGAGCCCTCTCAGCGTGTCGCAGTTGTTCGCCCCTGGCACAGCGAACGTGTTGTCCACGGAGCGTGCGCCCAGTCGCCAGCTCATGGGGTCGAAGTTGTCCGTGTCGCCGCCGAAGTAGTAGTCCTCCTGGGGCTGTTCGACACCCTCGTCGCCCGAGAGCGGCTCGACGCCTTCCGGAGGCTCAGTCGTGCCGGTGGTCAGGTTGATCACGAATGGGTTCTCCGGCGTTCCGATTGAGCAACGATCCCCGAAGAGCAGGTTGTTGAGCTGAATCGAGAGCGGCAGGCTGATCCTCTCCAGGTGGGTGGAGTTGCCGATACCACCTTCTGCGGCGGCGTCAACTTTGCCGAGATGAGGGGTTGCGGTGACGCTGAGCACGCCGAGCGGGTCCTGCTCGATCAGCGGATCCAGTTCGGGGATGCCGAGGATGCCGCCGGGCACCCGGACCTCGGAGGGCCCCCCGGCGCCGCCTTCCCCTTCCTCGTCGGACATCACGATGACCGGGGTCGTCCCGTCGAGGGAGATGCCGACCGTGATCTCGATGGGATCATCGATGGTGGCTTGGGTGTCGCCAAGCTTCAGATCGCCGTCGTAGGCCTTCACGTTGAGGCAGTACAGCGGCGGGTGCCCCTCCGGAAACGCTTCATCTGGCGGGCAGTCGGCGAGCCACCGGGCCTCCGGCGGGAACAGTTCGTCTATGGGGAGCTGCCCGCCGTCCTGGGCTGACGCACTCGCCGGCAGCAGCGCCAGCCCCATCAACAGAGCTATCAGCACACCGCCGCACACGCGCGTCCCCGCCAATCGGTTCGTCCTCGTCCGTCGTCTCACGACCCTCTACCTCCCTGCGGCCCCTGCCGCTTTCGGTTGGTTGGCCTCCGTACGAGCCCTCGCCCGGGGCGCCTTGGTTTCGGATCCGTCTGGCGTCCGGCGCGGCTGGCCCGGGAGGGCTTCACTCATTTCGGTTTATTCGCGT